>JAVXWV010000161.1:0-7152 GCA_032230775.1 Mycobacterium sp.
TCGCGCCCCGCTTCCCGAGGTCTTCCAGCCGCCCATCGGCGCCGTGGTGCACATCAGGTTGGAGTTCACGTCGTTGATGTTCACCGCACCGCAATCCAGTTGCACCGCAACCGCTTTGGCACGCTCTATATCTGTTGAGAACACCGAGGCGCTCAGGCCGTACGGGCTGTCGTTCGCCAGCCGGATCGCCTCTTCGACCGACGAGACCTTCATGATCGGCAGCGTCGGGCCGAACGTCTCTTCGGTCATACACGTCATCGAGTGATCCACGTCGACCAGCACCGTCGGCGGGTAGAAGCTGCCGGGGCCGGCCGGCCGCTTGCCGCCGGTGAGCGCCCTTGCCCCTGCGGCCACGGCGTCGCGGACGTGGCGGTCGGTAATCGCGACCTGGCTGTCGTCGATCTGTGAGCCGAAGTCATAACCTTCGCCCGCGCCCATCTTGAGGTTCTGCACATCGCGCACCACCGCGTCGACGAACCGGTCGTAGACGGACTCCAGCGCGTACACCCGCTCCACCGACACACACGTCTGACCCGCGTTGAACATCGCGCCCCACACCGCGGCGTGGGCGGCCAGGTCGACGTCGGCGTCGTCTAGCACGATCATCGGGTCCTTGCCGCCGAGTTCCAGGCTGATGGGGATGAGCTGGCGCGCGGCACGCTCCGCCACCTTGGCGCCCGTAGCGGACGAGCCGGTGAATTGGACGTAGTCGACGTTGTCGACGACCGCCTCGACGGCCTCGCGGGCGCCCTGAACTATCGCCATCACTTCGGGTGCGCCGGAGTCCAGCCAACCGCGCAGCAGCAGTTCCGCGGTCAGTGGCGTGCGCTCCGACGGCTTGAGCAGCACCGCGCAGCCGGCGGCCAACGCGGCGATGCCGTCCATCAGCAGGTTGGCGACGGGATAATTCCACGGCGCGATGATGCCGACCACCGGACGCGGCCGGTAGTGCACCTCCACCTTCTTGATCGCCATGAACGGCAGCGCCGCCGGACGGGATTCCGGCGCGAGCGCCTTCTCCATCGTCTTGATGTAGTACGAGGCGATCATGATCAGCAGCGGCACCTCTTGCGCGGCATCAGTCGCCGACTTGCCGGTCTCCTTGACCAGCAGCGACTCGATGTCGTCGCGGTGTTCCCCCATCCACACCGCGTAGCGCGCCATCACCTTGGCGCGGCCCTTCGCACCGCGGGCCTCCCAGTCTTTCTGGGCCTTCCTCAGTCCGGTGGCGATGCGCGGCACGTCGGCGGGGTCCGTCCAGCGCACCGTGCCTGCCACCGCACCGGTCGCAGGATTGCGGATGGTGCTGGTGTCGGGCACGTCAACTTCGGGCGTCGCTGTCATGGGCTCATGCTAGCCGCCTGCTGTGACGCAGATCGCACCGGGGTTGACACGTGTCAAGTTCGGTGGGGCACACGTCTCAATGTGAGGGCTGCGATGCAGACGATCGCGGTGCCGAGCAGGACACCGCCGATGGTGTCGGTGAAGTAGTGGTAGGTGACGCCCTGCCCGATCATGCCGAGCAGACAGAAGGAGACGGCGACGAGTACCGACCACAGTGCGCAGCGCGCGACCAATGCGAAGATCCCCAAGACGACGACCATCGTCGTCGTGTGACCACTCGGATACGCGAGCGCACCGTCGCTTCGGCGGTCGAACAGCGGCTTGAGTAGTTGGACGAGGGCGATCGCGATGGTTGGCGACAACGCCGTCACGACAGCCAGTCGCCAGCGCCGTTGAGATAGCGCGACAACGAGCGTGCCGGCCAACAGGATCGCGAGCACCCGCGGATCGGTGAAGAACAGAAGCCATTTGGCGGGGCTGTGGCGGTACTGGTGAAACCAGTCGTCCACCGCGGTCGAACCGCTTCGCACCGCCAGGCCCAGCACCACCATTGCCGCCACGGCGATCGGCGGCCATAGGCGGAGCAGCATGGTTAGCGGACGATACCCCGCACATAGGCGGCCTGGCCCAGGTGCTGGGCGCAGTCGTCGATGATGCTGACCAGGCGCGCGCTGGCGGTGACCGGCGGATTCCACCGTGTGTCGACGATGCGGCTGAGGTCGTCGGTCGTCACGGACGCGATGTACTCCAGCGTCACCTTGTGCACCCCGTGGTAGTAGCCGGCCAGCAAATCGGCCGACGCGCGCACCTTGCCGACGTCATCCGGGGTGTGGCCGTATCCGGTGTCGTCGCGCGGTAGGTCAAGTCCGAACCGGTCGGCCCAGCCGTCGCGCGTCCACACCTCCTCGACGCCTGCGATGTCGCAGAGCTGCGCGTCTTGGACGCGCGCGCTGTGCCAGATCAGCCAGGCGATGCTGTTGGCGGCGCCCGTCGGACGGAAGAACGCGGACTCGTCGGTCAACCCGTCTGTCAGCTCCTCGACATGCTCGATGAGCCGGGTGAACGAATCCCGCAGCAGTTCCCGCGCCGCTGCCGCATCAGAGTCAGCCATGCCTTGACGCTACCTGTGCGGCCGTGACATTCCTTGACAGTTATATGACTATGTGGTTATATGAAATGGTGGACGCATTCGCGGTGATCGCGGACCCGACCCGGCGGCGCATCATGGACACGCTGCGCGACGGCGACGCGGACGTCGGAACTCTCGTTGAGCGGCTTGGTATTTCGCAGCCGCTGGTGTCCAAGCACCTCGGGGTACTGCGGGCCGCGGGATCCGTAGACGTCTTGGTCGATGGCAAGCGGCGCGTCTATCGGCTTGCCGAGGATCCGCTCCCGGCAGTGCTCGCGTGGGTCACGCCCTATCACCGCAAGTGGTCCAGGAGCCTGGACCGGCTTTCCCAACTCGTCGACACCGCGGCGGGCCGCGAACACTCTGAGGAGCAGTCATGACACACCCACTGCAGGGCACACTCGAAAATTCGGACGGTGCTTGGGTTTTGACGCTGGTGCGTGACTTCAGCCAACCGGCTGAGACGCTTTGGCCGTGGCTCACCGATCCCGACCGGCTGCGCCAGTGGTCGCCCATCGTCCCCGACCGGGCCCTGGACTCCGTAGGACCGCGAAAGGTGCGAGAGAACCCGGACGACGAACCGGTCACCGGTGACGTGGTCAGCGTCGACCCACCGCACGAGCTGGTGCACCGGTGGGGCGACGACGTGGTGCGCTGGCGACTTTCACCGACCGAAACGGGCTGCAGGCTGACGCTGGAGCAGACCATGCACGAGAAGGACCACGCCTCGATGAATGCCGCGGGCTGGCATCTGTGCCTCGACGTGCTGGATGACGTGGCGAGCGGTGTGGACCGGCCGCGCGTCGTCGGTCAGGACGCAGCTGCCCACGGGTGGGAAGCGTTGCGCGACAAGTACTCCGACGCGCTGGGCGGCTAGCTCTCGGCTGAGGCGCCGTGAAACACGGCCTCGACATTGTTGCCGTCCGAGTCGCGGACGAAGGCGCCGAAGTAACCGGGGTGATACTCCGGCCAGAGCCGCGGCGCATGCAGCGACTCGGCGCCCAGTTCCACCGCGGCGTCGTAGAACGCCTTGACGGCGTCGGTGTCCGCAGCCTGGAATGCGACGTGGACCTCCCGGTTGGGGCCCGCCGCATCGCCTGCGCTCATGTCGGCGATCCAGAAGTCGGGCTTGCCGTCCTTGCCGTATCCGATGGCGACCTCGAAGTCCATCTGCCGGGTGTAGCCCAGCACGCCGAGAACCTTGTCGTAGAACGCTTTCGCTTTGTCCCAGTCCGCACAGTTGATTCCAAGGTGGTCAATCACGGCCCCATCCTGGCATGTGGCAGGGACACCGCCGTACATTCAGTTGATGGTTCACGACCACGGAGCCGCCCCGGCGGCGACATTCGACCTCTGCGTCCGGAACGGCACCATCGTTGACGGCCTCGGCGGGGAACCCTATGTGGGCGATGTCGCGGTCGCCGACGGCGTGATCGCGGCGGTCGGCTCCGTCGACGGCGACGCGACTCGCGAGATCGATGCGACGGGCCTGCTCGTCACACCCGGCTTCATCGACCTGCACACCCATTACGACGGGCAGGCCATCTGGTCGGACCGCATGACGCCGTCGTCGGCGCACGGCGTGACGACGGCCGTGATGGGCAACTGCGGCGTGGGCTTCGCGCCGTGCCGCGCCGCGGATCACGACACGCTCGTCGACGTGATGGCGGGAGTTGAGGACATCCCCGGCGTCGTGATGGTCGACGGGTTGCCGTGGGACTGGGAGACCTTCCCCGAATACCTGAACGCCTTAGAGGCGGGACGCAGGGACATTGATGTCGCCGCGTATCTGCCGCACTCGCCGCTGCGGGTGTACGTGATGGGCCAGCGCGGCGCCGACCGCGAGCCGGCGACCGACGAGGATCTTGCGAAGATGCGGGCGCTGGCCAAGGAAGCCGTCGAGGTGGGGGCGCTTGGCTTTGCATCGTCGCGGTTCGCCTTCCACAAGACCGCGGGCGGAGCGGCGATCCCCAGCTATGACGCGGGCCGCGACGAGCTCGCCGCGATCACCGCGGGCATCGCCGACGCCGGAGGTGGGCTGGTGCAGTTCATCCCGGACCTCGCGACGGGCGGTTACGAGACCGTGCTGCATCAGGTCTTCGACGTAGCCGGTGAAGCAGGATTGCCGGTGACGTTCACATTGACCACCGGTAACTCCGGCGAGCCCATCTGGCCTGCCGCCATCAACCTGGTCGAGAAGTACAACGCGGACGGCGCCACCATCACCGCTCAGATGTTCCCGCGCCCAATCGGTTTGGTAATCGGGCTGGAGCTCAGCGGCAATCCATTCGTGATGTACCCCAGTTACCTGGAGATCGCGGATCTGCCGCTGGCCGAACGGGTCGCCGAGATGCGCAGGCCCGAGGTGCGCGCCCGGATCCTCGCCGACCGGCCCACCGTGCAGAGCCATCCTCTGATGTTCCTGGCACAGGCGTGGAACTGGATCTTCCCGCTGACCGATGAGCCCGACTACGAGCCGGACGCCTCGACGTCGATCGCGGCGCGCGCGGCGGCACGCGGTGTCACCCCGATGGAGGAGGCATACGACCGCCTCCTCGACGAAGAGGGACACGCGATGCTGCTCGTCGCGATGGGTAACTATGAGAACAACTCGCTTGACACGGTCGGCAATCTGATCCGCCGTGATGACGTGGTGCTCGGCCTGGGCGACGGCGGTGCGCATTACGGAATGATTTGCGATGCAAGCTATCCGACGTTCTTGCTGGCGCACTGGGCCCGCGACCGTGCCGCAGGACGGCTGAGGGTTGCGGACGCAGTTCGGATGATTACGACGGTGCCCGCGCGGGTCGCGGGGCTTGCCGATCGCGGCCGAATCGCGTTGGGGTACAAGGCGGATCTCAACGTCATCGACCACGCCGCGCTGCGCCTGCACAAGCCGGTGATCACACGCGACCTGCCCGCAGGCGGCCGTCGCCTTGACCAGACCGCCGACGGCTACATCGCGACAGTGGTGTCGGGCGAAGTGATCGCCGAGAACGGCCTGCCCACCACCGCACGCCCGGGCCGGCTCGTACGCGGCCGCCAGCCGGCCCCCGCTTAGGCCCAAACGTCGGTGATGGCGGGCGCATTGGCAGCTAGCCCCGTCTTGGGCAGCCCGTACATCTCCTCGATGGTCGAGAGCACGTTGTAGTGGCTGATCGGTTCGGCGTACGTGCCGGGCCGGACGTTGGCGCCGTAGATTATCGTCGGAATTTGGTTGGAGGGGCCGTTGTCGTCCTCGTCCCAAGTCACAATGAGCAGGCTGTTGTTGGCGACAGCCCAATTGGCATAGCGCGTCAGGTTGGTCGCCAACCAGGTGTCGGCTTGGGCGATGGTCCCGTCGTGCATGTCGTTGTCGAGATTGGGAATTACGAACGAGACGGTCGGCAGGCGCCCGTAGTCGGTGCGGGCGTTGAACGCGCTGAACGGCAACGAGGTTTCAGGCGGCAAATTGGTGAAGTTGGCCCACGGCGCGTGCTTTCGCGCGTACTTGCCCGCCGCGCAAACCGGCGAACCGACCGCGGGAAGGTCTTCGGAGAAGCCCGCGAACGTGTAGCCCGCCGCGAGCAGTTCTGCGCCGATATTCGGCGCAGCACCTCCGTTGACCGGGCAAGCGTCAGAAGTCAGGCCGAAGGTGCTGCCGGAAAACAGGGCGAGATAGTTCGGCTCGCTCGGATGCGTCTCGGCATACGACTGCGTCATCAGCGCACCGTTGGCGGCCAGCTGGTTCATTAACGGCGCCGACTTGTTGCCGATCACGTTGGCGCTGGAGTGATTCTCTTCGACAACGATCACAATATGCGCGGGCGTCGGGATCGACTGGGCGGTGGCCTCGGGCACCGGCGCACGGCTGAACATCACAGCGACCGCGGCTGCGACACAAGGCCAGTGCCTCATGGCCGCAGTCTAGGAACCGAACCTGACAGCCAGTGGCAGGCCCGCCGTATCCTCACATGATGAGCGTGAAAGTGGATCTGGACCAGCTGGCTGCCGCGCTGGAGGATTTCACGTTCGCGTATCTGGTGACCGTCGGCGACGACTACCGCGCGCACACCGTGGCGGTCGAGCCGGTGTTCGCGGACGGCGTGATCAATGTCGGTCCCGTCGGCGGTGGCACGCGAAGAAACCTCGCACAGCACGACGGTGTCACGCTCGTCTGGCCACCGAGTCAGCCCGGCGACTACACGCTGATCGTCGACGGCCGGGGCCACGCCACTGACGGCGACGCAGCACTGCAGATCGTTCCCAGCCGCGCGGTTCTGCACCGCAAGGCGGCGCCGGACTCGGCCGCGGCGGCCGCCGTCTGCCTGCATGACTGCGTGCCGCTCGACGCAGAAGTCTGAGGCACGAAAAGGCCCGGCTCCCAAAGGAGCCGGGCCCTTCTCGTACTGGGACTTAGAAGTCCATACCGCCCATGCCACCGGTCGGGTCGCCGGCGGGAGCCGCGGCCTTCTCCGGCTTGTCGGCGACGACGGCCTCGGTGGTCAGGAACAGCGCCGCGATGGACGCCGCGTTCTGCAGCGCCGAACGCGTCACCTTGACCGGGTCGGCGACGCCCGCCTTGAGCAGGTCCTCGTACTCACCGGTCGCGGCGTTCAGGCCGGTTCCGGCAGGCGAGTTGGTGACCTTCTCGGCGACAACGCCAGGCTCGAGCCCACCGTTGAAGGCGATCTGCTTCA
>JAVXWV010000197.1:0-7989 GCA_032230775.1 Mycobacterium sp.
GCCGATCTGGCGCAGATCGAACAATCCGGCGTCGGCCGGCCCGTTGCTGTCGGCGGGCAGGCCAACATTGATCGCGCCGCCCGGGTCCCTTGTGACCTCGATCTGGGCGTGATCCACTTCGATAGTACGCGGGACGAAGCGTCCCATCACAAGTCCGGCGAGGGAGACCGTAAGATGTGCACTGGGTGCCGCGACGATCTGCCGGCCCGCCGGATCCGTTATGGCGATGCCCGAAACGCGGAAGTCGAGCGGGTAATCGACGCCTTTGCTGAACCCCTCCCACGCCAGCACCACACCATCGAATGACACGCGCACCGGACCGGTATTATCGACCAACGCCGCTCGGGCGCGGTCGGACAGCCAGCCAAGGTCGATCGGCCCTTGGGCGAGTCGCAACACTGTGCCGGCAAGCAGAACGCAGGAAACCACCAAGAGCCCGCTCGCTGCCATGAGCAAGCGATGCACAAGGGTGGTGGTGTGCCGAAACGCCCACCGGGTCGGCTTGCCCAGGGCTTTCGAACGATGAAACCAGCCGCTTTCGCTCTGCCGCGCCACTGGCCTGTCCCCTACGATGAGGCCGCGGCAAGCCGGCTGGTCGAGCGCTTCGAGGCGGCCGGTGAAGCGGCACCCGGTTTGCTGGAAGTGCCCGGCGTCCGGTCTCTGCTCCGATGCTTAGGGGGCAACAGTCCCTACCTCGCTGAACTGGTGGTGCGGGAAGCCGAGACGCTTTATCTTCTTGCAACAACAGGTCCCGGCAATGCGCTGGCGCAAAGCCTGTCTGGTCTTGGTCGTGTTTCCGCTGCCGCGAAGCGCGCGGATGTCGCTGCCGCGCTTCGCGAGGCGAAGCGGGCTGTCGCCTTGATCGCCGCGATCGCGGATGTGGGAGGCCTCTGGCCGCTGGAGACCGTGACCGGCGCCTTGTCCGACCTGGCCGAGGCAACCCTGCGGCTGACGATCCGCCACCTGCTCCGCGCCGCGCATGATGCTGGGGATATCCGGTTGCAAGATGCAAACCGTCCCGAACTGAACTGCGGCTTCGTCGCGCTGGCGATGGGCAAGCTGGGCGCGGCGGAACTGAATTATTCGTCCGATATCGACCTCATTCTATTATACGATGGCGGTCCCAGCTCCCGCGCTCCCACCCGCCCGTACCACGTCGGCGCGACGCCGGCCACCAACCGCATCACCCGGAACCACTGTGCCGCGAGCCACGGCGCCCGCAGGGACGTCCGGGTCAGGTACCGGTCCATCGCAGGCAGCTCGTCGAACACTCCTGGCTCGGTCAACGGCAGCGCCCCTGCAATGATGGCGACCCGGGCGACCCGAGGCTGCAGTGCGTGACCGACCGCGGCCGCGTACTGCCCGCCCATCGACCAGCCCATCACGGCGAAGCGCTCTACGTCGATCTGATCGAGTAGTTCTGCGACGTCGCGCGCCCAGTCAAGGACGGTGCGGCCAGGCTGTGGATCCGACAGCCCGACGCCGGGCCGATCGGGGGAGATCAGCCGGACACCGGCTTCGGCGGCGGCGGCGTCCGCGGCGGCGACGTCGAGGCGGCAGACGAGCCCGCCATGCGCGTTGACGATCGCAAAGCCGTTGCTGGTGCCGTATTGCGCATAACCCATCGACCGTCCGTCTTGCAGCCGGACGACGCGATCCACGGTGACCTGCATTTCGTCGATGCTATCGAGTCGACCGCACCACCTGCGCGAAGCTGAACTGCCAGCGCTCGACGATGTGGAAACCCAGCCGCTGCGGCACCTGATAGGCAGGCGCGCGCTTCAGCCGCGGTCCAGGATCCAGGGCCGGTCCGCTCTGACGCTCCGGCACTGCGGGGTCGCGCTCCGACACTGTCCACAACACGGTGCATTGCGCGACCCGGTCGGCGACTCCCCAGATTCCGAGGTGTGCGTCCCACAGCCTGTTGCGCTGCGGGCCGCGCATACCGCGGCCCGGGTCGACGAGCTTCTCGTATGCCGCGGGCCGCGCCGCGGTCAAGGGCCTGATCGGACCGGGCTTCCACGCCGTCGTGTTGTCCAGGATCAGGCAATCGCCTAGGGAGGCGTGCGCGGTGATGACGTCGGCGACCTGGCTGAAGTCCATGCCCTCCTTGGCATACGGGCCGCGCTGGGCGATCAGGTAGTTCGGTGTGGCCGCGACTGCCAACGCCGCAAGCACGGCCGTCACGCGTTCGCGGGTTCGGAACAGCGCCACGATGCAGACCGCAAGCAGCAGGGCCATTGCGGGCGAGGTGTAGCAGAGGTAGCGCGGGTAGTAGATCGGTTGCAGCGCAACCGAGTACAGCAGCAGAACCGCCGTCGGAAGTCCGATCCACGCCAGCGCGATGACCGCGAGTTGCCGGTTATTGGTTTCCCACGGCCGCCGAATGACCAACGGCGCTGCCAACATCAGGCCTGCCAGAAGTGCGAACGGGACACTGTGGTCGAAGTACTGCTCCTGCGCGATGTCGACCACCGTGCCGAGATGAACTGGCGAAATCCATCTGACCTGCGCGATTTGTGTCCGGCAGACCGCAAGGAACGGCACTACGACCACGACGGCCACTGCGGTGGTGCCTGCCCACCAGACCACGGTCGGCCGCTTCTTCGCCACCACGAGCACGACAACCGCATGCACCAACACCATCAGCACCACAAACACGTTGAGCACTGTTGACACCACGAGGGCCACCCCGTACAGCGGCCACAGCACCCCCCCGTTGCGTCGCGCCGCCGAGATCACCAGCACGGTCAACCAGACGGCCGCCGCTACGGTCAGCGCATAGGACCTGGCTTCGATGCCTGCCCAGGTGATGCGCGGCATGATCGTAAAGACGACGCCTGCGCAGACCGCGACCGTGCGGGTCGAAAACTGTTTTGCCACAACGACAACGCCCGCTGCGGCGAGCCCGACGGCGAGGCAGCTGGACAGCCGCGACCAGAATTCGGTCGCGGGGAAGATCGCGAACCAGCCGTGCATGCCGAGGTAGTACAGGCCGTGCACCGCATCGATGTTGTGGAGCAGCCGCCAGAGCTCGGGCACGGATCGTGTCGACGCCGAAATCGTCGCCGCCTCGTCGAACCACAGCGACGGCCTCGCCGCGCCTGCCGCACACACCACGACGGCCAGCACAGCCACCCCAAGCGGGTCGGCGAGGCGACCCGGTAGCTGAGTTCGCTCCCGCTTTGTGGCGCGTTCGGAATCCAGCTCGGCGAATCCGGCCGTGTTAGGCGCAGGTACAGGCATAGATTCCGGTCGTCCGAGGGACGTGTGTTCAGTCACTCTAGGCCCGCGGTGATCGGGCTGCTACTCGTGCGAAGTCCGTTGCTGCCGGCGTGACCGCACCGCCGTCTGGTTCACGACGTCGTCCAGCGTCGCGGGCAGCGCGTAGAACGCGGGAATGGCTCCGGAAGCGTCGGCGGGCAACGATGATCCGCTTCATCTATCGCACCCCGTTGCAGCCGCCGCAGCCGTCGCGATCGCCGCGAGGGCTCCTGCCGCTTCACTGTTCACCGGGTCGCCGCGGTATGACTGAACAACGGCTTCCATTGCTGCCGTGCCACTTTCGATAGCACTGCCTGCAACGGCCGGTGCCTGCAATGCGTCCGCCCACTTTCCCAGCTCGTCGAGCTCAACCATCTCGGCGTCGAGCTCCGACTCGGCGACGTGGCGCCGCAGTGCCGCGGTTCTGATATCCGGCGCGGGCGCTGGGCCCGACTTCAGCCGTCTGCGCACCGCACGCAGGGCACGCACGATCTCGTTGTGCCATTCATCGACCACAGCGCGGGCCGCGTCGACATGCTCGGCGGCGAGGGTCTTGCCTTGAACGCCGATGTACGCGCCGATCAGCAGGATGTTGACGTCGAGAGCGAAGCGGTCCTGGAGTGACACGCAAGCATTCGACACCCCTTCGGTCTCGTGGACCACAAGGGCGAATTGGCGAAGACTGACCCTTGCCGGAGGCGGCTGCGCGGGGTACTTGTTGTATTTACTAGCGGCCGCCATGCAGGAAGTATGGGGCATCGCACCGTGCCGTTTCAGGATTTCGGGAGTTCCTCGATGCGCTGCGTACGCAGGGCGGCTCATCGACGTCGACCGCCCATCGCGCTCGAACTCGTTCTCGGACACTGACTTTGCGGTTGAAGCGCCGCAGCCGGCCCTCTCGAATTTCGACCCGCGTCACGGTGTGTAGTCGGGGTCACGTCCGGACCACCGAGGTGACGTTGATAGCCCAAATAGCGCGAAATCCTGGGGAAATGCCATTCTGGTGTGGTGAATTGCACCCCTGTTCAGCTGGCAACGCGTTACTGTCTCGGGTGGCGTTGCAACTGACACTGGGAGGGCTTGGATGAGCGGCTACACGACCATCGTGGTCGGCACGGACGGATCGGATTCGTCGCTGCGCGCGGTGGACAAGGCCGGCCAGATCGCCGCCGGGTCCGACGCGAAGGTGGTCGTGGCGACGGCGTATTTCCCCCAGAGCGAAGATCAGCGTGCCGCCGACGTTCTCAAGGACGAGGGCTACAAGATGGCGGGCAACGCGCCGATCTACGCGATCCTGCGCGAGGCCCGCGACCGCGCAACCGCGGCGGGAGCGACAAACGTCGAGGAGAAGGCGATCGTCGGCGCGCCCGTTGACGCCCTGGTCGATCTCGCGATCGAAGTCAAGGCGGATCTGCTCGTGGTCGGCAACGTCGGGTTGAGCACCATCGCCGGGCGGCTGCTCGGTTCGGTGCCCGCCAACGTCGCACGCCGGTCCCAGACCGACGTGCTGATCGTGCACACGACGCCGTAAATAAGCGCGGCGTGCCGGCCAAAATATTGGCATGCCTTGCCGGACCTGATGCACACTCAGGTTGACGGGAAGGTCGAATATGACGGCTGTGGTCAACAGGACCGGTATCGCGCCTCGACGGAACGGCGACCCACCTCCTGACATTCCACTCGGGGAGATCAACCTCGGGACGCTTGAGTTCTGGGAATGGGAAGACGACCTACGCGACGGCGCGTTCGCGACGCTGCGGCGCGAATCGCCGATCACCTTCTTCGAGGTTGCCGAGTACGCCGGTTTCCCCACGGGTGCTGGGCATTGGGCACTGACCACCTACGACGACGTGCGACATGCGAGCCGTCACCCCGATGTCTTCAGCTCCAGCCCCACGAGCACGACGCTCACTGACGTAGCCCCGGAGGTCGCCGAGTTCTTCGGCTCGATGATCACCCTGGACGACCCCCGGCACGTGCGGCTGAGGACCATCGTGAACCGGGCCTTCACCCCGAAGGTTGTTGCGCGGATCGAGGAGAGCGTGCGCGACCGAGCCCGACAGCTTGTCACGAATATGGTCGCCTCCCACCCGGAAGGCTGCGCGGATTTTGTCGCCGACGTGGCCGGGCCACTGCCACTGCAGATCATCTGCGACATGATGGGCATCCCGGAGGAAGACGAGGAGAAGATCTTCCACTGGACGACGGTGATCATGAGTACGGGCGACGAGGAGGCCTCCGGTGATTTCGACGAAATCGTCAAGGTGGCAACGGAACTCGCCGAGTACGGCGTCGGTCTGGCCGAGGAGCGTAGAGCGCGGCCGGGGGATGACCTCACCACGAACCTGGTACAGGCGGAGGTCGACGGCGAGCGGCTGACATCGGCGGAGATCGCCTCGTTCTTCATTCTGCTGACGGCCGCAGGAAACGAGACAACCCGAAACGCCATCAGCCACGGCATGGTTGCGCTCACCCGCTACCCCGAGCAACGGCAAAAATGGTGGCGCGATTTCGACGGTGTAGCGGGCACCGCAGTCGAGGAGATCGTGCGATGGGCTTCACCGATCATCTTCATGCGGCGCAACCTCACCCAAGACATCGAGATGCGCGGCATCAAGATGAAGGCCGGCGACAAGATATCGATGTGGTACAACTCCGCCAACCGAGACGAGGGCAAGTTCGGCAATCCGTGGCTGTTCGACGTGACCCGCGACCCCAATCCGCAGATCGGCTACGGCGCCGGCGGCGCACACTTCTGCCTCGGTGCGAATCTGGCCCGTCGTGAAATCAGGGTGTTGTTCGAGGAGTTACACACCCAGGTTCCCGACATCGTCGCGACCGAGGAACCCGCGATCCTGCGGTCTGCCTTCGTTCACGGCATCAAACGGCTGCCCGTCGTCTGGACACCCCGCTAGCTCAGGTCGCCGATGCCTTGGCGATCTCAGCGATCGCCGCATCCAGCGTCGCGTTGAACTCGGCGTCGCTCTGCTGCGCGGTCAGGCCCTCGGTGAGCGCACGGGAGAAACTGGCGATGACCCCGTGGTTTCGGGCGAGCTTCTCGCAGGCTTCATCGCGGCTGTAGCCGCCGGACAGCGCCACCACGCGAACCACCTTGGGGTGGCTGACCAGATCGCTGTACAGATTGTCGGTGTCCGGCAATGTCAGCTTCAGCATGACGGTCTGGTCGTCAGCGAGGCCGTTGACTCGGTTGAGCAGCGCCGCGTTGAGCTGGTCTTCGGCTTCCGCCTTCCGTGGGCTGTGGATGTCGATCTCCGGCTCGATGATGGGGACGAGGCCCTTCGCGAGGACCTGCTGAGCGACCTCGAACTGCTGCGCCACGACCGCGTCAAGGCCTGCGCCTGGCAGTTTGATGACTGAACGTTCCTTGGTGCCGAACACCCCGTTGGCGACCGCGCGGTCCAGCAGGTCGTCGAGGCCGGGCATCGGCTTCATCATCTGGGCGCCATCCTGCTCGTCGAGCAGCCCCTTGTCGATCTTGAGGAACGGCACGATGTTCTTGACGTTCCACAGGTAGTCGGCGCTTAGACGGCCCTCGATGTGGCGATCCATCGTCATCTCGAACAGGATCGCGCCCATGATGCGGTCCCCGTCGAAGGCCGGGCTGGTAATGATGCGGGTCCGCATCTCGTGGACGAGGTCGAACATCTCGGCGTCGTTGCTGTAGGCGTTCTCCTCGACGCCATACAGCTTCAGCGCCTTCGGGGTGCTGCCGCCGCTCTGGTCGAGAGCCGCGATGAAACCGGCGCCGCTCTTGGCCTTGGTGTACTGATCCTCGTTCATGGTTATCTCCTTATCAGCCGCGTCGTCATGGCATTGCCTCAGCCCAGGCCATATGCCCTTCGAAACCCAGTGATGTCGCCATTGCACGATAGCGATCCCGATGGTTGCGGTAGCTAGCCTCATCAGCGCGAGCTCGCGCGAGCAGGGCCCGCATCCGCAGCAGATATACATCGCGGATTACTGAGCCTTCTGCAGGTACTGCCTCCAGTCGGGCGGTCGTGGCCTCGGCCTCGGCCAGGTCGCCCGCGGTTCCTCGGTCGAGCAGTGTTTCCACCAGTACGCCGAACGCCGGGATGTAGTAGCCGACCTGGTCCCAAGCGATCATGGCGTCCAGCGAGTTTTGAAGTACCGGGATTCCGCCGTCGGGGTCGCCGCTTCTGGCGCGTTCTCGTCCGAGGTAAACGTCCATGACCGGAAGTTCCGACCCGAGAAACCCTTGCCGCACGGACGCGTCGCGGACCTGTGCCAACAAATCGAGCCCGCGATGCAGATCGCCTGCGGCACCCCGCAACAGCAGCATGCTGGACAAAATCCACGTGATCATGACAACGGCGTAGTCGTTGCCTGATGCCTCTGCGGTCCGCAGGGCGTTTTCGGTCGTGCGTACCGCAGCAGCGTCTGCGGGAAGTACCCCATTCCAAGCGCCGGTGCCATATTTGAACGACATCGTCACTGCCAGAGTGAGCGGTTCGGCGCTCTGTTCGGCGAATGCAACGGCGTCGTCGAGATCCTGACGCCACCCGGGACGGCCCAACCACGATCGGGTCACCCCACGCAGTGCCAAAGCGACCGCCAGCGGTGACCCCACGATGAGGTTGCCTTTCTCGGGGTCGCCGTCGGCCCACTCGATGGTGTCGTGTGCCCATCGCGACACCTCACCTACCTCACCGGCTTGCATCTTGATGCCCATAGCCCCGAATCCGG
>JAVXWV010000250.1:0-3010 GCA_032230775.1 Mycobacterium sp.
GCCTGGACTGTCGGCCACTGATGCGGCCACGCCGGCAGGGCTGCCGGCACCGCCAGCAGCGGTGGCCAGGAGCGGGAAAGCGATGGCGGCGGCCACGACTGCCGTGGCCGCCGTGACGAGCACGGTCCTATTCCTGCGCATGAGTTACCTACCCGATCGCATTAAGCCGGCGCGGGGATCCCCGACGCCCACCTATCAATAGGCCGCCTGGTTACACACCCGGTCCGAGAACGCCGCCACGGTGGAAACCGTCCACCACGAGCTCGTGGCGATGCGGGGCGGAACGCGAGGTGCTCGGGCTGATGGCCGAGCACCGCACGGACACCGCGATCCGCGGGACTCTGGTGATTGCACTGGGAGCAGTGAAAAAGGCTTATCGAGGCTCGGACCTCAGGTCGACTACGCGGCCGCGGGGGGCGGGGCGACCGCATCGAGGGACATGCCACGCGCTTCGACCCCGCCGCGACGGCCCCACCGCAGCGCGGCGATCGCGCCGATGATGAAGAACACCGCAAGGATGACGAACGCCGATACGAGCCCCAGCCCGGCGACGGTGTAGGACAGCCCGACGACACCGATCATACCGCCGAATCGGCCGGCGGCGACTGATACTCCGATTCCGGTCGCGCGCAGTTCGGTGGGGAACAGCTCGCTGAAGGTGGTGTAGGCCGAGATCCATGCGCAGGTCGCGGAGAACACGCACAGGGTGAACGCGACCAGCGTTGCCGTGGGGGATTTTGCCACCGCGGCCAGCGCCAGCAGCAACACCGAGATGCTGGCGGTGCCGTAGGACAGCCGGGTAACCGCGGTCCGGCCGATCCGGTCGATCAGCGCGGCGACGGCGAACCCGCCGGCCAGGGCGCCGAGATTGCCGATCAGGTAAAACAGCGGGACCGCGGCGGAGGAGACGTTGACCTGTTTGGGGATAAGCACGTACGCGGCCAGGAACGTGAACAGCCCGTAGTAGGCAGCGCTGCCGGAGAATTCGAGCACCATCGCGTAGAGCAGCCGTGGTCGCCAGTTGCGCCACAGCTCAGCGATCTGTGCGCGCAGCGAGCGCCGGTGGGGGGCGCCGATCAGGTCGGTGTGGTCGTCGGCGATGCCACTGATCTGGGTGATGATCACGTTGGCCTCGCGTCGGCGGCCCTGGGAGGCCAGCCAGCGCGGCGACTCGGGGATGGCCCGGCGCGCGATCAGCGCGTAGACGGCGGCGGCGGCGCCGGCCAGCAGACACAACCGCCACGCCGCCAGGCTGATCCCGCCGAGGGCGAGTTGGTCGGCCACGACGCTGTTCAGGAAGAAGATTCCGACCAGGCCGGCCACGATCCCCCCGACCGACCAGAAGTTCATGGTCGCCGCGGTCGCCGCGCCCCGGCGGCGGGTCGGCATGAACTCCGCGATCGCCGAGGTGACCGCGGAGTACTCCCCGCCGACGCCAGTCGCGGTGATAAACCGAAAGAGCAGGAATACCAGGAAAGTGGGGGAAAACGCGCTGACCACGGTGGCGATGGAGTACATCACCAGGGTCGCTACGAACAGCCGCTTGCGCCCGTATCGGTCGGCCAGCCACCCGAACGCGGTGGCGCCGGTCATCAGCCCGGCGAACCACACCACCCAGATCAGCGACACCGCGCCCGGGGTGATCGCGCCGTCGGGGCCGAGCAGACCGAAGTCTCTGCCCAGTGGTGTCAGTACGCTGCCGATGATCTGGACTTCGAACGAGTCCAGCGCCCACCCGATGCCCAGCGCGAGCAGGATCCGAGTGTGCAGTGGGCGCCACGGCGCGCGGTCCAGGCGGGTCTCGGCGTTGGTCATGAGGTGGCAGCGCTGTTCGGGAAGTGGCTCTCGGGGACCATCGCGACTGGGCGGACCCAGCCGGCGGAACCGCCTCGCAGCGTCATCGGCAACGCGGAGAAGAAGAACCCCGACGCCCGGGGAAGCTCACCCAGGTTGGTCAGTTCCTCCAGGTGCATGTGCTCGCGGGCGCGGCCCACGAAGTGCAGCGGGAGGAACTGCGGCGTGTCTGATAATTGGGCCTTGCGCATCGTCTCGGAGGACACGTCCATCGCGTAGGCGTCGATCCCGATCAGCTTGACCCCCCGGTCGAGTAGCCAGTTCAGTCCCGCCACCGACAGGTCGCCCCGGCACTGGAAATACCGGTCGTCGTCGTCGATGAACGCATCCGCGCCAGTCCAGAGCCACACGATGGTGCCTGGGCCCACCTGCGCCCCGGTGGCCTGGAGCTGCTCGCGCAGGTCCCCGACGCCGATGTCGCGGCCCAAGTGTGATCGGAAGTCCAGTCGCACCCCCGGCCCGCAGCACCACTGCAACGGCACCTCATCGATCGTCTTGGCCGGGCGCCCCTCAACTACCGGGCCGAAGTGCCACGGAGCGTCGATGTGGTTGCCGGCATGGTCGGACAGGTGGACATCCATCCAGCCCAGCCCCATCTCCTCTGGGAAGTCCTCCCGACCCACCCGGCCCCCGTCCGCGCCGCGCACGTTGAAGAAATTCGCCTTTGCGGCCGCGCCCCGCTGGTGGTCGATGACCTTCGTGGTGAATCCCCATGGCGGATAGTTCGCCTGATCGAGGAACACGCCGAGGTCGACGATCCGGAACGGCTCAGTGAATATCGGCACGGGGCTGGCCGGCCCGCCGACCTGTGCTGGTGTTCGATTCGTTCGGAGCCCCGTCATATCGAGGCTGGGTTCCCGCCATCATGAATCCTCTCGGTCGCCACGGCCGCCACCCGCAAGCGGCAGCCTGTGATCATCAGGGCGCCAGTCCTGGGAACCCGACATCTGCTCGTCGAGACCCCCGTGTGCCTGTGAATAGATAGGCACCCGGGTTACACCTGCTCAGGTGACGGAGGTTCCGATGAGGCGTCCGATGCTGTAGGTGATGGCGGCGGCGAGCGCGCCGAGCAGGAGTTGGCGGGCGCCGCCACGTGCGGCGGGACGGCGGGTGAGGGTGGCGACAACGGCGCCGCCGGCGAACAACGCGATGGCGA
>JAVXWV010000312.1:0-5829 GCA_032230775.1 Mycobacterium sp.
CGCCCTCGACCAGGTCCTGCAGGCTCTTGGCAAGCGGGTGCCCGTCCCATGGCACGAAGCCGAGCCGGTAAAAGGTCCTGAACAGCAGCTGCCGTGACGCCATCGGTCAGATCGACCCGAGATCGGCCGACAGCCAGTGCTCGGGCTTCAGCCAGATGGCCACGCTTTCACCGTGCTCACGGCGGGCGAACTCGAGGTAGGCGTCCACCTTGTCCGGCGCCAGATAGCGCTTGGTCATCTCGACCAGCTGATCGTCGGTGCTCGGCTCGATGCGGCTGACGGTACCGTCGACCGCGACATAGCGCACCGTCGGTTCGAGGCGCTCCGCCATCAGGGTGAATTCGCCCTGGGTCTCGATGAGCCGATGCTTGCGCGAGCCCGCCCCGGTGATCACCCACGGCTCGCCGCCGGGTGTGTATTGGTACCAGATCGGCACCGTCAACGGTCCGCGTTTGTCACCTGCGCTCACCGACAACGCCGCGATGTGCGGCTCGGCCAGAAACTGCTCGCGTTCTTCCTTTGAAAGGGCCATGCACACCAGGCTAGTCACGGCGGCAGGGCGATGAAGCGCTTGAGTTTGCCGCTTGCCTGGTGGCGAGGGATACGGTCGACGACCCGGATCGCGACCGTCGGGTCCGGCAAACCGCAACGACGCAGCGCGGCGATCACCGCCACGCTGAGAGCGTCCACGTCGGCGCGGCCGACCGTGAGAATGTCGGCGCCTGCGGCTGTCTGCACGACTTGGTATTCGGAGACGCGTGGATCGGTGCCGAGCACATGACGGAAAGTGATGGCGGGCACCGCAATCGAGCCGTAGCGGAAATCGTCGTCCCGTCGCCCGCCGATGTCGGCGACTCGCGCGAACGCGCTGCCGCATTCGCACGGATCAGGTAGCAACGTGACGTCGTCGCCGAGGTCGTAGCGAATGAACGGGAACGTGCGGTTGGCCAGCCCGGTGGCGAGCGTTCGTACCGCCGGTTCGTCGGGACCCACCGGTGCACCGTTTTTGTCAACGCGTTCGAGAACCACCTCGTCTTCGCAGATGTGTAGTCCCTCGCCGAGGCCGCAAGCGACCGCCTGCACGCCGATCTCGGTGGATCCCCAAAGGTTGTGAACAGGGACATCCCACGCCTCGGCGATCGCCTGACGGTCCTCGTCGAGCAACGGCTCGGAGTTGGTGCTGACCTGCACCGGGCGGCAGTTCAGCTCACCGGCCAGCGCAGCACGGGCGAGCCGACCGATCACCGACGGGTAGCCGACGAGGTGCGTGGGTCGGGTGGCGGCCACCGCGGCCGCCACCTCGTCAAATGGCGCTCCGGCCGCGATGACGACGGTTTCCATGCCCGCAACTGTCGGCACATCGAACAGCGGCGTGCTGGCATGCGGTGGTGCGCCCGCTTCGAGCACCGCAAGGCGCGTCGGGCCCGCCGATGGCCCGCGCCGTTCCGCTCGTGCCTGCGTTCGCCATGCCAGGCATGCGACGGACACGAAGAACTGCCAACTCCAGACGTACACGCCCCGAACCCCGCTGGAGCCGCCTGAACTGAACACCTGATAGTCGTCAGGCGTGTACGAATACCATTTCTGTTCTGCCAGAATGTGTTCCGCGCGTTCGCGGCTGAGTTCGCGGTCGGTGACAATGTCGTCCCAGCGGTCCTGCGCTTCCGCCTTCGTCATCATCGGCACCGCGGCAAGATCTGTCACCGTGGCGCGGGCCGGATCAACGTCGGCCAGCCGCCGGGCGTGGAAGGGCGAGCGCTCGCGTGCGTAGCCCAGGAGCATCCGCAGCCGTTGATCTCGATAGCGGTCGATACGGTCGCGCGGCCAGTCCAGACGTGCGATGTGGTCGTCCATCGCCGCCTGGACCGCATGAAGGTGCGCAGCGCGCACGCGTTCGTAGGCCATAACGTCCCGATCACCATATTTCGGGTGGACACTGCGTATTACCCAATCGTCAATTTCGGGATGGGCCATCATGACCGACCTGTGCCACCTACCGGCTCACGAACTGGTGCGTCTGATGTCGAGTGGGACGGTGTCGTGCCGCGACGTCATCGAAGCGCACTTGGCGCGCATCGACGCGGTCAACCCTGCGCTCAATGCGCTTGTAGAGTCCGCCGATCCCGAGGCGTGCCTCGACGCGGCCGACGACGCGGACGCCCGCGTAGCGCGAGGCGATCCTCCCGGGAAGGCACACGGGTTGCCGGTCGTCGCCAAGGACGTGATCAAGGTGGCCGGGCTGGCTTGTTCCGGCGGTAGTCCCGCGTTGCGCGCGATGGCGTCGGCGGACGCGACGGCGGTATCGAGGCTTCGAGCCGAAGGGGCCATCGTGCTGGGGCTGACAAACGTGCCGGAGATGGGGCGAGGGGGCGAATCGAACAACAATCTCTACGGGCGCACGAACAACCCGTACGACCTGTCGAGGACTCCAGGCGGAAGCAGCGGCGGATCCGCCGCGCTTGTCGCCGCCGGTGGCGCTGCGCTCAGCCTCGGGTCCGACGGCGGGGGCAGCATCCGTCAGCCGTGCCACAACACCGGCATCGCAGGGCTCAAGCCCACTCACGGCCGAATCCCGAGGACGGGCAGCGTCTTCGGCGATGCGCTCGGTGTGTTCGGCCCGTTCAATTGCTACGGACCGTTGGCCCGAACCGTGGCAGATCTATACCTGGGACTGTCCATCATGAGCGGGCCGGATTTACAGGATCCCCACGCGGTCCCGGCTCCGCTGGGACACCCCGACGACGTCGAGCTCGCATCCCTTCGTGTCGCCACCTATCTCGACGACGGCATCTCGGCGCCGACCGACGACGTCGCCGCGGTCGTCGAAGCGGCGGCGCATGCCATGACAGAGGTGGCCGCCGCGGTCGCACACAACACGCCCGACTGCGTGGGTCGGACCATGGAGTTGTTGTGGGAGTCAGTCTTTTTGGGCGGGGACCGCGGACGCGGATTCGAGGAGGATCTGCGGGCGATCGGCGCGACGGATCCCTCCGAAGAACTCGGCGAATTCCTCAGGCAGGCGCGGGAGGTCGACTTCTCGCTGTCCGAGGCGAGGAGCCGATTCGTCGCCATCGACGAGTACCGCATCGAGATGCTGACGTTCATGGCCGATTACGACGTGATCATCTGCCCCGCGATGCCGACCGCGGCCAAGCCGCACCACCACGGCTTGATAGAGATCAACGACTTCTCGCACATGATGGTGCACAACCTGACCGGGTGGCCCGCGGTCGTCGTACGGTGCGGCACCTCCAACGAAGGGTTGCCCATCGGCGTGCAGGTCATCGCCAGGCCCTGGCAGGATGCCACGGCCCTTGCGGTAGCCGGACATCTGGAAAACGTCTTCGGCGGATGGCGCCCACCGCCCCTCGCATAGAGTCGGATGCCATGCGCTTTGGATTCTTCATCCCGCAGGGCTGGCGACTCGATCTGGTGGACATCCCAACGGCAAGTCAGTGGGGGGTGATGCGCGACCTCGCCGCCTACGCAGACGGCGCCGCCGCGTGGGACTCGCTGTGGGTGTACGACCACTTCCACACCGTCCCGGTGCCGACGCACGAGGCCACCCACGAGGCGTGGTCGCTGATGTCGGCGTACGCGGCGACGACATCGCGGATCAAGCTCGGCCAGATGTGCACGGCGATGAGCTATCGCAACCCGGTCTATCTGGCCAAGGTCGCCGCCACTGCCGACATCATCTCCGGTGGCCGGATCCAGATGGGCATCGGCGGCGGCTGGTACGAGCATGAGTGGCGCGCCTACGGATACGGGTTCCCGTCGGCAGGGGTGCGGCTCGCGCGTCTCGATGAGGGCGTGCAGATCATGCGCGACGCATGGCGCGACGGCCAGGTCACCTTCGAGGGGAAGCACTATCAGGTCGACGGTGCCATTGTTGAGCCGAAGCCGTTGCAGGACGGCGGTCCTCCGCTGTGGATCGCAGGCGGCGGCGAGAAGGTCACGCTGCGCATCGCCGCGACGTATGCCCAGTACACCAACTTCACCTCCGAGCCCGACGGCTTCGTGCACAAGTCGCAGGTACTGGCCGGCCACTGCCGCGACATCGGCACCGACTACGACGCGATCGTGCGGTCGGCGAATTTCAACGCCGTCATCGGCGAGTCGGACGCCGACGTCAAGGAGCGCGTTGCCCGACTGCGGGCCCGGCTGGTGGGCAAGGCAAACGGGGCCGCCCTCGACGGCATGCTCAGCATGGTGACTTCCGCTGATTCCGCCAGTGGCACACCGGAACAGGTGGTGGACAAGCTCCAGCGGATGCGTGAGCTCGGCTGCGAGTACGCGATCCTGTACTTCCCCGAGGCCGCCTACGACCGGTCCGGCATCGAGCTCTTCGAGCGCGAGGTCATCCCGGCGCTGAGCTAGAACCGGTCGAGTTGCGACGCCTCGTAGAAGGCGATGCTCCAGCCGTCATCGTCGCCCGTGATGAGCACGCCCAGATAGATACTCACTGTGGGGCGATCCGGAAACGTGAAATCGGCGTCCAGGTAGCCGAGCGCCAAATCGGCTGCGGGCCTCCGGGTCTCGAGTATCCGATACGCGACCGTCATGCCGGGAGCCTGGCCTGCGTAGTAATCAGCGACGCCCTTGCGGCCCACGGTATACGGATGAAGACCCTGGAAGATCGCGTCCTCGGTAAACACGGCGGCCACCTGCTCGGGATCTTGGTCGTCGATGCCGGACTTCCACCGGTCCATCACGCCGCGGAGAACCTGTTCGGTATCCACTCGGAGGGCCTGCTCGGTATCCATCGGTGGCCCGCGCTTTGGCCGCCGTCGACGTGCAGGATCTCGCCGGTGACGAAGGGCGCGTTCTCCAGATAGATGACCGCGTCGACGATGTCGTCGATCTCACCGAGCCGACCGATCGGATGCAGTTTGGCCAACGCGTCGTAGGACGCCGGGTCGTGCATTGGAGTCCGGATCACCCCGAGCGCAACGGCATTCGAGCGAATACCGCGGTCTGCGTACTCGATCGCCAGCGACTTCGTTACGGCGTTCAGCCCGCCCTTAGTCAGCGACGCCAACGCAGATGGCACGCCAGAGTTGGCGTGGTCGACGAGGCTGGTCGAGATGTTCACCACGTGACCGCCACCGTTTGGAAGCATTGCTGCCACCGCGGCGCGGGAGACCTCGAAGAATCCGCGAAGGTTCACACCCGTGACGGCGTCATAGTCCTCGTCCGTGTAGTCGGTGAACGGCTTGGCGATGAAGATACCCGCGTTGTTCACGACCGTGTCGACCCGGCCGAACCGTTCCACGGCCGCGTCGACGATCCGCTGTCCGACACCCGGCTGAGCGATGTCGCCGGGCACCGTCAGCACTAGCGGGTCGTCGCTCTCGGTGATGGTGCGGGAGTTGGCGACCACCGCGTAACCGATCTTGCGATACGCCGACACCAGGCCTTCACCGATGCCCTGAGAGGCACCCGTGATGATGGCCACGCGTTCTGAGTTATTCATTGCCAGATCCCTTCGTTCGTTGTGTTGCACGCTGCAACGCAGACTGCGCCACGCCCATGCTCGGCCGGAACGACCGGTTCGCTCGCTGCTGATAGGCGCTGGCTCTCACTGCACTAGGCTTGCCGGGTGGAGCTGCGGCAGCTGCGCTACTTCGTGACCGTCGCCGACGAGTTGAACTTCGGTCGCGCGGCCGAGCGGCTGCATATCGCGGGCCCGTCGCTCTCTCAGCAGATCAAGGCACTCGAACGCGACTTGAAGGTCCGCCTGTTCGACCGCGACCGACGCTCCGTCACCCTGACCGCGGGCGGCGCGGCGTTGCTGCCACACGCACGCGCGTTGGTGGATCGGGCCGA
>JAVXWV010000338.1:0-2787 GCA_032230775.1 Mycobacterium sp.
CTGGCCCCGGAGATGGTGCTGTGGGAGGCGGCCGACGAGGCCGGCATCCGGTTGGGGATCCCACATCCCGGAGCGCTCGGTTCGGCGCTGTACCTCTACGAGAAGCCCGGCCAGCCGTTGTTCAGCCAGTGGCGAGAACTGTTGTTGCAGGGCAATTTCGAGCGCGCTGATCACTTCGCCGCCGACACCGGCCTGACCGCCATGCGTGAGGCAAGTCGCCGCTACCAGTCCCATCCCGCCCGGCCTGGAATGTTCACGCACTGGGGTGCCGGATTCAAGTTCGGCGCCTCGCTGCTCGGGCTGCCCGTCGGCGACCACCCCGCGCGCCCTCCGCAGACTGCGTTTCCCGACGATCTGAAGCCGCCGATCCGTGAGGCGTATGTCGCCTCCGGATTCGTCGACTCCTGAGAACGGCGGGCTGTCGTGGACGTGCGCGAATTTCGCGCAGGGGTTCGGGAATGGATCGACGGGGTCGGCGATTCGCTCGTCCCTGCGATCGAGGACCAGAGCGTGGATGCCCAGTTGAACCACCAGCGTCGCGTGCAGCGGCTGCTGTTCGACGCCGGCTGGATGCGATGGGGATGGCCGGCGCGAATCGGTGGACTTGGGGGATCTCCGATCCTGCGTGCCGTTCTCGGCGAGGAGCTCACCAGCCGAGCGTTGGTCCACACCACGTCCTGGTCGATGCACGAGGTACTCGGACCGGCGGTGGCCGAGTTCGGACGGCCCGATCTGGTCGAGGCCATCTTCCCGCTGCTGTTGAGCGGCGAGGAATTCTGGTGTCAGGGGTTCTCCGAGCCCGACGCCGGCAGCGATCTGGGCTCGATGCGGACGACTGCCCGCCCACACCGCGACGGTTGGGTGATCAACGGCGAGAAGCTGTGGACCAGTTGGGCCCACCACGCCACCCGGTGCGTCGTTTTGGCCCGCACCGGCGGACCCGGATCGCGCGGTGTCAGTGCCTTTCTGGTGGATATGGATTCACCAGGGGTGACGGCGAGCCCATTGGAGACCATCGCCGGCGTCGACGAATTCTGCTCGACGTCGTTCGTCGACGTCGAGGTTCCCGCGCAGCGTCTGCTAGGCGAACTCGACGCCGGCTGGCGGGTCGCGCAGTTCATTCTGTCGTGTGAACGCGGCCCGATCTTCTGGCAGCGCGGCGCCTGGCTCGCCCACCACCTGGGACTGCTCTTGGATACCGCGCCAAACGGACGGTCAGCGTCGGCGCTTGGCGAGGCCTATCAGCTGTTGTGGGCCTTCCGTGCCACGTCGAAGAGCACGCAGGACCGGATCGCTGCGGGTGATCTGCCCGGCGCCGAGGCGTCGGTCGACAAGATCATGATCGCGGCGGCCGACCAGGCCGTGTTCGATGTGGCGCGCGAACTGCTGCGCGGTGATATCGAAACTGATGACAGTGCGCGCAGTCGGTCGTGGCGCCGCGAGTGGGCGTACTCGCGCGCGGCCACCATCTACGGCGGCACCAGTGAGATTCAGAAGGACATCGTGGCGTCGCGGCTGCTCGGATTGCCGAGAAGCGCGTGACGGAGGCCTTCATTATCGACGCCGCAGAGCGCGTCCTGATGGCGGAGACGCTCCGCAGACTGGCGGACGAGCTCGACGGGGCCGAACTCGAGCAGGCAATCGACGCGTTCGGGTTCGCCGACCTGCTCACCGAGGCGCCCCGTGATGCGGTGTCGGCGTTGTTCACCGCCCTCGGTCGCGCCGGATCGATGTCGACGTCTCTGCAGGATGTCCTACTGCAACCGCTGGTTGAGTACCTGCCTGCGCCGAGGACGGAATGCAACGTCCTCTTGCCTGCTATAGGCGCTGACGTGGTCGGCACCGCCGATGGTGAAGCGCTGACGGTACGAGGTTTGGTCATCGGTGCGCGGACGGCCGAAGTGTTTCTGGCGCCGGTCACGATCCAGGGTGAGCTGACCTGGATTGGCATCGAAAGATCCTCGGGGATTTCCACACGGCGGGTCGAAGGTCTCGATCCGGCGTTGGCGATGATCGAAGTCACCGGCGTCGACGTGGCGGCCGACGTGGTCGTGGCAGGGGAGCCGGCGGTCGCGGCCTGGAATGCGGTCGCGACAGCGGGTCGGCTGGCACTGGGATTCCAGATCCTCGGAGCGGTCGGTCAGATGATCGACCTTGCCGTCGACCATGCCCGCAGCCGGGTGCAGTTCGGCCGACCCATCGGGTCATTTCAAGCGGTACGCAATCGCCTCGCCGACGCGCACGTCGCACGGCAGGGCGCCGCTGCTGCCCTGGCGGGCGCCTGGGATGCCGACGACGCGGTGTTGGCAGGTCTGCTGGCGAAATCGTTGGCCGGGCGTGCGGCGCGGATCGCCGCCACGCAATGCCAGCAAGTGCTGGCCGGCATCGGATTCACCGCGGAGCATCCCTTCCACCGGTTCCTGGCCCGAGCGCTGGTACTGGACTCGGTGCTGGGTTCGGCGGCCGAGTTGCCCGCTGTGATCGGCGCCCGCCTGATCTCGGCCGGGACGATTCCCCGGCTGGTGGACCTGTGACTGGTAGCGAATCGTCTGGCGCACAGGCACATCCGGCTGTCGTCGTCGACCGATACGGTCCGGTGGCGTGCGTGACGTTGGCCAGGCCCGAGAGGGCCAACGCCATGGACGGCGAGATCACCGATGCCCTGCTCCGCGCGGTCATCGCCCTGCGCGACGACCCCGACGTGCATGCGTTGGTGCTCACCGGCCGCGGCAGTGCGTTCAGCGCAGGCGGTGACTTCGACACCATCCGCGCGATGCGCGAGGACCG
>JAVXWV010000480.1:0-4392 GCA_032230775.1 Mycobacterium sp.
TGCTGGACACCATGTGGGCGGGGGCAGGCGGCCCTCCCAATCCGGCGCTGCTGGCGCGCAACGCCTACATCGGCATGATCGAGACCGCGCAGAACGTCGCCGATCGCTATGAGCTGACACGTGAGGACATCGACGCGTTCGCACTGCGGTCTCAGCAGCACGCGAAGGCCGCACGCGACTCCGGGCGGCTGGCCAAAGAGATTATGCCCGTGCAGATTTCGGCGACGAAGAAGACTCCGGCGCGCACGTTTGAGCATGACGAGTTCATCCGGGATGACACAACCGCCGAGCAACTGGCGGCGCTGCCGGTACAGCCCGGCACCAAGCAGATGACAGCGGCGAACTCCACGCCGCTGACCGACGGCGCCAGTGCGATCGTGCTCGCGTCGGGGGAGAGGGCGGCCGAACTCGGCGTGGAGCCACTGGCGCGGGTCGTGTCGTCGGCGGTGTACGGGATCGACCCGCTTGTCATGGGCCTGGCGCCGGCGTGGGCGTTACCCCTGGCGATCAAGCGTGCCGGCCTGACCCCGGAGCAGATCGACGTGTGGGAAGTGCATGAGGCGTTCAGCGCGCAGGCGCTTGGCGTGCTTCGCGAGCTGCCGAATCAACTCGGCGGATTCACGATTCCTGACGAGAAGCTCACCCCCAACGGCGGCGCCGTGGCCATCGGCCATCCGTTCGGGGCCAGCGGGACCCGGTATGTGTTGACGCTGGCGACCGAGTTGCGTGGGCGCAACGCCCGCTATGGCGCGCTTGGTGTGTGCATCGGCTCCGGCCAGGGCGTTGCCGTCGTCCTGGAAAACCCGCGCGCAGCCTGAGTCAGGCGCCGCCTGATCCGTAGGGCCTGGTGAGGATTTCCAGGTAGTGCCCGGCCGGGTCCTGGAAGTAGACGCCTCGGCCGCCGTCGTTGTGGTTGATCTCGCCGGGCCTGCTGCCCCTCGGATCGGCCCAATGCTGCAGACCGCGCTCCTGGATGCGTCCGTAGATCCCGTCGAAATCGTCCTCGGACACCAAGAAGGCATAGTGCTGAGGGTGGATCTCCTCGCCAGCGGCGACCTGCGCGTAGTCGAGGCTGGCACCGTGGTTGAGTCCTACCGCCAGGAAGTGACCGAATTCCTTGGCGGTTGGCAGGCCGAAGAGTTCGGTGAAGAAGTCGGCGGATTCCTGCCGGTTTCTCGCGGCGACGATGGTGTGGTTGAAGGTGATAGCCATATCAATTCAGGATAGGACGATGTCGGACGTCGAGGTGATGAGCGGTCCACGGGTCACGCTGCGCGCGCCCACACTTGATGACGCCGATCTGCTGTTCGAGCGCATGGCGTCCGATCCGGAGGTGTCGCGATACATGTCATGGCGCCCGCATCGAGACGTCGGCGAGACCCGCCGCGTCATCACCGAAATCTTCAACGTCGGCGGCGAGACGGTCTGGCTCATCGAATTGCGCGGCGACGGCCCGGTCGGGGTGTGTGGCTGGCGCCGGCCGCAGCCGTACATCATCGATTTCGGGTACTACCTGGGACGCCGATGGTGGAGGCAGGGAATCATGTCCGAGGCGGTGCGATTGCTGCTCGACAAGGCTCGGCGCGACCCGACTGTGTACAGGGTGACGGCGCACTGCCACGTCGACAACATCGCATCGGCCCGGCTGCTCGAAAGCAGCGGACTCACGCTCGAGGGCCGGCTGGCGCGCTACGCCATATTGCCGAACATCAGCGTCGAGCCGCAGGACTGCCTGCTCTTCGGCAAGGCTCTCAGGTAGCGCGTCGCCGGGGTGGTACGAAGTATCGATGACGTTCGACTTCCGCGATCTCACTGTGCCGATCATCGTCGCGCCGATGGCCGGTGGGCCGTCGACGCCCGCGCTGGCGGCCGCGGGGACGAACGCAGGGGGGCTCGGCTTCGTAGCGGCGGGTTACCTTACTGCCGAGGTGTTCGCGGAGCGGATCACTGCGGCGCGCGGCCTGACTTCCGGCCCGATCGGCGCGAATCTGTTTGTGCCACAAGTGAGTGCAGGCACCCCCGATGGCATTGCGCGATACGCCGAGGCGCTGGCGGCGGAGGCCGAGCGTTACGGCGCCCAGCTCGGTGAGCCTCGGTTCGACGACGACCACTGGGCGGCCAAGATCGAGGTGCTCCTTGACCTACGGCCGGACTTGGCGTCGTTCACGTTCGGCGTGCCGAGCGCTCAGGAGTGCCTGCGGCTGGGCAACGCGGGCATCGCTGTGGTCGGCTCCGTGACGACACTGGCCGAGGCGCAGATCGCGCTGGATTGCGGCGTCGACGCGGTCGCTGTGCAGGGCCCGTCGGCGGGCGGGCATCGCGGCACCTTCGACCCTGGCGCGCAGCCTGCCACTCAATCGCTGGACGAACTGCTGGCCGACGTCATAGCGGCGGTCGATGTGCCTGTCGTGGCCGCAGGCGGGTTGATGACCGCGGACGATGTCGGACGCGTGATGGCGGCGGGGGCGGTCGCGGCCCAACTCGGAACGGCGTTCCTGCTCTCCGACGAAGCCGGCAGCGGTCCCGTGCACCGCGCCGCGCTAAAGGACCCGCAGTTCACCGAAACTGTTGTCACGCGCGCTTTTTCCGGCCGCTATGCGCGTGGGCTGCGCAACCGGTTCATCGACGAGCATGAGGCGGAGGCACCGTTCGGGTATCCGCAGGTGCACTGGCTTACCAGTCCGTTGCGCCAAGCGTCGGTGCGGGCGGGCGATCCGCACGCCGTGAATGTGTGGGCGGGTACCGGATTTCAGAAGATCGGCACCGGCTCGGTGGCCGACATCATCAGCGGCCTCAGTTAGCGCGCCTGCCCTCCTCCAGAGCGTCATCATTTGAGGCTCTCCCAAGAAGCACGCGACGACCGCCTCAGATCGCTAACGCAGATCGTCGATGACGGGGTGACGCTGATCGGGTCGCGCGTCACGACCTCACCATCCCCGTTGTGGATCTCGATGCGCCGAGCCGCGCCACTGAGGACCACCGCCCCGGTGTCGGTGTGTGCGATCAGCTGGTCGATATCGGCCTGCGCCAAGACGACACCGGTGTCCTGCTGGACGGTGACCGTCAACTTGCGGGCGCCGTCGGGTTGGCCTCGGCCTCGTCCTTCGTGGGATGCCGTCGGGTCCTGATCCGCGTCCCTGTCGGCGCCGCGCCGACCACCCGCCGCGCACGCTGGTGGAACACCGACACGCCGCCCAAAGCGGGCATTTTGCGCACTCTCGTCGCGGGATGATGAGACCCATGGCGACGACTGAGCGGCACCGATTGTTGAGCTATCTCGGCCCGAACTGGTTCGCCTCGGTCATGGGAACCGGCATCGTCGCCACGGCGGGTGCGACATTGCCGCTGCATGTGCCGGGTCTGCGGGTGTTCGCCCAGGCGGTGTGGGTGGCGGCGACGGTCTGGCTGGTGATCCTCATCGCGGCTGCGGTCGCGCATTGGGTGCGGAATCCGACCGTGGCCCGTAGTCACGCATACAACCCGCAGATGGGTCATTTCTACGGCGCTGCCCCGATGGCGTTGCTCACGGTCGGCGCAGGCGCGGTCCTCGTCGGCAAGGATCTGATCGGCATGCGGGCGGCCGTCGACCTCGACTGGGTGCTGTGGACGATAGGCACGCTTGGTGGGCTGTTTACCGCGATGAGCATCCCGTACTTGATGTTCACCCAGTACCGCGTCGAGGCCGACGCTGCGTTCGGCGGCTGGCTGATGCCGGTGGTGCCGCCGATGGTGTCCGCGGCGACGGGCGCCCTGCTGATCCCGCACATGGCGCCGGGCACCGACCGCCAGACCATGCTCTACGGCTGCTACGCGATGTTCGGGCTGTCGCTCGTCGCGTCGCTCATCATCATCACCATGGTGTGGAGCCGCCTCGCGCACTTCGGCACCTCTGGCACCGCGCGTGTGCCGACACTGTGGATCGTGTTGGGCCCGCTGGGCCAATCCATCACGGCCGCAGGCCTTCTCGGGACGAACGCGGCATTGGCCGTCGGCCCGGATCTGGCAGACGGCATGGGCGTATTCGCGGTCTTGTACGGGGTTCCGGTCTGGGGATTCGCGGTGCTGTGGATCTCGTTGGCCACCGCGTTGACCGTTCGAACTGCTCGCCGCGGTATGCCGTTCGGGCTCACATGGTGGAGCCTGACGTTTCCGGTTGGGACCTTTGTCACCGGCACCACGCAGCTGGCAATCCACACGGGCCTGCCTGCGTTCCGCGTTGCCGCCGCCATCGACTATGTCGGGCTACTGAGCACCTGGTGTCTGGTGGCGGTTCGAACCTTCCGAGGTGGCTTGCGTGGCAACATATTCGCACCGCCGCCTGCGGGCCCCATCAAGGCGCACAAGGATCCGCCTGCAGCGACTCCAGGACGGTGAGCGAGACACCACGCGTTG
>JAVXWV010000488.1:0-9000 GCA_032230775.1 Mycobacterium sp.
CACGGCGAACGCAAGCGGCCGGCTGCCGAAAGGTATGCGGTGTTGATGGCGAGGTTTCCGCCTGCCGAGGCGCCGGACACCGACAGCCGGGTCGGGTCACCCCCGTATCTCGGCGCGTTGTCGACGATCCAGCCGAGCGCGCAACCGAGCTGATCCTGGGTGACGTCCCATAGGTGGCGGTCGGCGGAGGACAGCGCATAGTCGATGCTGACCACCAGCCACCCTTGCTCGGCGAACCACCGCATGTCGGTACTGTGAGCGCCGCGGTCGCCTGAGACCCAACCGCCGCCGTGCACATAGACGAGAACGGGTGCGCGCGAACCGGATCCGGCCGGGCGGTAGATGGACAGCTGCAGGGGCTGTCCCTCGAACGTCGTGTAGGTCGCCTCGTCGTTCGGCGCCACCTGTCTCGGCGTTGCGATGCCGAACGTGTCGAGGAGGCTGATATCGGCGCCTGCGTGCTCGACCGCGGCGATCATGCGCGCATCGATGACCGACGCTCCTGCGACGGTCAGTGCGGCGACGACCGTGAGCACTGCGGCGATACGGCTGCGCCGCAGACGCCAGTGGACGAGGGCGAGCACCCCGCCCGCCACCGATGCCACCGTCAGCCACGGCAAGTACGGCGGGACGTAGGCCGTGGTAAGGCCCACGTACGGCACGTCGGCAAGGAATGTACCCAGCACCCCGAGCGCGGGCGGCGTAACAAGCAGCGCCGCGACGAAGAGCAGGACAACTGGCACTGACCCATCTTTGCCGAGATCTCGCGCGAACAAGCCTGCACTCGGCAACGATGTGAACCGTGGAGGGGCAACAGACGCTTCGGGCGGGGATCGTGATCGGCGCGCTCGGCGTGGTCTTCGGTGACATCGGCACCAGCCCGATCTATACGATCCAGACTGTCTTCAACCCCGGCGACCCGCATCCCGTGCCGATTTCCTCGGACAACGTTTACGGCGTCGTTTCGACGATCTTCTGGTCCGTGATGATCATCGTCACCCTGACCTACATCACGCTGGTGATGCGCGCCGACAACAACGGCGAAGGCGGGATCATGGCACTGATCACGCTGCTGCGGCGGTGGACCGGCCAGCGTGGCCACCGCACCGCGATGTTCCTGGCCGGCCTGGGCCTGTTCGGCGCCGCGTTGTTCTTCGGCGACAGCATGATCACGCCCGCGATCTCCGTGCTGTCCGCCGTCGAGGGCCTCAAGATCATCGAGCCCGACTTCGAAGATTTCATCGTGCCGATCACCGCGGTGATCATCGTCGGGTTGTTCTCCGTCCAGCGGCGCGGCACCGCGGCCGTCGGACGGTTCTTCGGGCCGGTGATGATCGCCTGGTTCCTGGCCATCGGCGCGTGCGGAGTGAACGGCATCGTCGACAATCCCGAAATCTTGAAGGCGTTGTCCCCGACCTACGCCGTGGCGTTCCTGGCGGAGCATTTCCACATTGCGTTCTTCGCCCTCGCCGCGATCGTGCTGTCGGTCACCGGCGCGGAGGCCCTGTATGCCGACATGGGCCACTTCGGCCGGAAGGCCATCACGTACGGCTGGCTCGGGCTCGTGCTGCCTGCCTGCACGCTGAGCTACTTCGGTCAGGGTGCGTTGGTGCTCGCCGACGAGTCCAAGGTGACCGCGCCGTTCTTCTTGCTCACCCCGGAGTGGGCGCGGCTTCCGATGGTGCTGCTGGCCACCGCGGCGACGGTCATCGCGTCGCAGGCGGTGATCACTGGGGCGTTCTCGGTCGCGTCGCAGGCGGCTCAGCTCGGCTACCTGCCGCGGCTGCGTATCCACCACACCTCGGCCTCGACGATCGGCCAGATCTACGTCCCGTGGATCAACGGGTTGCTGATGGTGGCGGTGCTGATCCTCGTCTTCGCGTTCCGCAGTTCGGCCGCACTCGCGTACGCGTTCGGCATGGCGGTGACGGGAACGATCACGATCACCACCACACTGTTCTTCTACTACGCCCATACCAGGTGGCGATGGCCGCTGTGGGTCGTCGTGACCGGCGGCGGACTGCTCCTGCTGGTGGATCTGATGTTCCTCGCGGCGAACATGACCAAGTTCGTGCACGGCGCGTGGCTACCGCTGCTCATCGCCGTCGCCGCCTTCACGGTGATGACAACCTGGGAGAAAGGACGCGAAATCGTCACGCGTGCAAGGGAAAAGGCCGAGGGCCCACTGCGCGAGTTCATCGACGGCCTTCGGGACTGCAAGCCGCCGCTGGTGCGCATGTCGGGCACGGCGGTGTTCCTCAACCGGGGCAACGAGACGGCGCCCCTTGCGATGCGGGCCAACGTCGAGCACAACCGCGTGCTGCATCGACACGTGATCGTCATGTCGATCGACACCGTTCCGGTGCCCCGCCTGACCGACGAAGCGCGGATAACGGTCGACGAGCTCGGCTACAAGAGGGACGGCATCATCCACGTCAGCGCGTGCTACGGGTACATGGAAAGGCCGAACATCCCGGCCGCACTGCGCCTGCTCGACCCCGCGCAGACCGAAGGCCACATCGACGTCGATGCGGCCTCGTACTTCCTGTCCAAGCTCGAGCTCGTCGCGGGCGACGAACCCACGATGGCGCCATGGCGCAAGCAATTGTTCATCGCGACCTCGTACATCACCTCCGACGCCGCCTCCTATTTCAGCCTGCCGCTCGACCGAACGGTGAGCATCGGTTCCCGCATCGAGGTCTGAGCCTCAGTCGTCGTCTTTGTCGTCCTTGTCGCCGTCGTCCTTGTCGCCGTCGTCCTTGTCACCTTTGTCCTTCTCGTCCTTGTTGTCCTTCTCGTCCTTGTCGTTCTCGTCCTTGTCCTGCTTCTTCTCTTTCGAGCCTTTGCCGATCTCGATCGTGGCCCAATGACCAGGGGAGACGAAAACGCTCCAGTTCCCTTCCTCCCGGCCCAGCTTGAGCACTCCGTCCTCGACTTTCCATTTCGTGCCGTCGTCGTAGTCGGATTCTTGTCCGTCGATGTATGTGAGTTTGAACGCCATGTCGACGGATACCCACATTTGCTCGTGCTCACTCCAGCGGCGAAAGGCCCGCCGCGGTGAGCGTGTAGGCGTGGTGGCCGCGTTGCTGGCCAATGGCGATGTCCAGCACGGACTTTCCAACCTGCTCCGCGGTGAGGGCGGGCCCCAGCGACTGGATAAACGTGTCGACGTCGACGCCCTGGCGCTCGGCGTAGGCCGCGACCGCCTTCGCGCCGAGTTCGGTCGCAGGCGTCAACGCGGGCAGCACCGAGACGAAGTCGATGCCCAGCCCCGCCCGCTCCGATTCGAGAGCGGCGTAGCCGGCGATGAGCCTGACAGTGGCCTTGGCACCCGCATAGCCGCCGCTGAGCGGCGAACCCTTGATCGCCGCGCCGCTGGAGACCGCGATCACGGTGCTGCCAGGGGCCAACGGGCGTTGCAGCGCATGATGAATCCAGTGGAATGCCTGGGCGACGTCGACGTTCCAGTTCTGGCTGAACGATTCCCACGTCTGCTCCTGCAGCGGGCTCATCTGTGGTGCCGCCCCCGCGCACAGCACCACCGTGCGCGGTTGGTGCTCGTCGATGAGCCGGCCCGCGGTAGCGGGGTCGGCGGCATCGGCAGATACCGTGGCGCCGCTGCGCGCCACGCCTATAACGCGTGCTCCGGCCGCGGTCAGCGCGTCGGCGATGCCGCGTCCGAATCCGCGGCTGGCTCCGGTGACGATCGCGGTGGAGCCGGCCAGCTCGGTGGGTGAGGAGTTGATGGTTTGGTTCATATCGAGTCAGATACGACGCGCTTCCGGGACTCATCGGTCGACTCGCGATGAATCCGCGGCGCAGGGCGTATCTGTATTGAGGGAAGCAGCTTCAGCTTTCCGGATAGGAGAACCTGTCGTGCCGGCCCAGCAGGATTTCATCGAGCAAGCTGCGCCGTTTCGCGGCGAGTTGATCGCGCATTGCTACCGCATGCTCGGCTCGGTTCACGACGCCGAGGACCTGGTCCAGGAGACATACCTGCGCGGCTTGCGTGGCTACGAGGCGTTCGAGGAACGCGCGGCGCTTCGGACCTGGCTGTACCGCATCGCGACGAACGCGTGCCTTCGCGCGCTGCAGAACCGCGCCCGCCGGGTACTGCCCGCCGGGCTCGGCGCCGCGTCCGTCGATCCCGAGGTGGACATCGACGCCAGCAAGGCAGGGTATCCGTGGCTGGAACCGATTCCCGACAACTTCACGCCCGAGGCGGCGGTCACCACCAAGCAGAGCATTCGGCTGGCCGTCGTCACCGCGCTGCAGGAACTGCCCGCCCGGCAGCGGGCGGTGTTGATCCTGCGTGATGTCGTGCAGTTCAGCGCCGCTGAGGTGGCCGAACTGCTCGAGACCACGCCCGCAGCCGTCAACAGTGCGCTGCAGCGAGCCAGGGCGCATCTCGCCGAGGTCGCTCCAAGTGACGACGACATCGCCGAGCCGGCGGACCGCGAGCTCCTTGCGCTCGTCGAACGCTATTGCGCGGCATTCGAGAACAACGATATGGCCGCGCTCACCGCACTGCTGCAAGCGGACGTCAAGCTCGAAATGCCGCCGTTCGCCGTCTGGTTCACCGGGCGAGATGCGGTGACGCGTTTCCTCGCCGCACGCGCCTTCACCGAGCCGGGCAATGTGCTGATGATCCCCACGTCCGCGAACGGCCAACCCGCCGTTGCGGATTACCGGCGCGACGGCGACGGCGTGATGCGCGCCCACGCGATACATGTCCTCACCCCTGGCGAGAACGGAATCACGGCGATCACGGTGTTTCTCGAACCAGCCCTGTTCGCGGTGTTCGGCATGCAGGAGACCCGATGAGCGGCGGTCAGCGCCTGAACACCACCCACCGCATCGCGCTGTACATGTAGACCGCTTCGCAGGCGCCTGCCACGATCCGTGCGACGTGATATTCGACGCCGAGCGCCGAGAGCGCGCTGGAGACGCCGAGGATGAACGCGAGGTAGTTCACCACGACCACCACGACGTACACCGCGAACTGCGGCCCCACCGCCCCGTGTGATTGGAAATTCAGAATGCGGTTGAGGAAATAGCTCAGCGTGAATGCGCAGGCGTAGGACACCGTCACTGCGACGGGAAGCGCGACGCCCAGCCTGCCGTGCAGCAGCGTTAGGAGCGCCAGATCGACTGCGAACGTGAAGCTGTTGATCACGACGAAGCCTAGAAACGTCGGCGCCACAACGGAATCCAGCCCGAACGGTAGGCGGGCGACGACGACCTCACACAGCCGATGGAAACGCTCGACCGGCCGTGGGGAGGCCTCGGGTTCCACCCTCATGCCTCGACTCCCGCTCGCTCCGGGCCTCGCTTCGGGGGAGCTTGCGGTTCGCCTCATCGAACCGAATCTCGCTGCGATCCTCACTCGCGCTCGTCTTCGGTGCTCATACAGTCACGCTGACATGGCCAGGTAGCTATTCGCTGAGCAGCGGGCAAACGTCAGGCGATGCCGAACATCGTGAGCAGTTGGCTTGTACGCCACCAGATCAGCAACACGAACGCCACCAGAATGGCGACCGACACCGAAACCTGGAACAAGGTGCGCCGCTCCCGCGGTGCGTACGCGTAGGCGGCGGCGACCACAGCGCCGGTGACCAGCCCGCCGATGTGCCCCTGCCAGCTGATGTTCTGCCCACCCATGAGTGGGATCACGAAGGTGAAGGCCAGGTTGATCGCGATGAGCCCGACCACCCACCGGACGTCGAGGTTGAGGCGCTTGCCGACGACGAATGTCGCGCCGAAGAGGCCGAAGATCGCACCGGAGGCGCCGGCGGTCGCGGCGCCTAGTGGCGACAGCAGATAGACCAGGACCGAACCGCCGAGTGCGCTGAGGAAATACAGGGCGCTGAATCTCAGGCGGCCCAACTGTGCCTCGAGCGGCGGGCCCACGACGTAGAGCGCCCACATGTTGAACAGCAGGTGCGTCACTCCGTAGTGCATGAACGCGGAAGTCAGTAGCCGATACAGGTCCCCGTCGGCGACCGCGGGTGAGAACAGCACCAGCTCGCTCTGCAGGTCGGCCGACGCGGTCTGAAGGGCGAACATCAGCACATTGACGGCGATCAGCGCGTACGTAACCACCGGCTTCGCGCCATGCTGCAGCCCGCCGAAGCTGGTGCGCGGCTGGCGCACCGTTTTCGCCCCAGCGCCGACGCACTCGGCGCATTGATGACCGACTGCGGCGTCGTTCATGCATTCCGGGCAGATATAGCGGTTGCAGCGGTTGCAGCGGACGTACGTAGCGCGGTCGGGATGCCGGTAGCACGTCGGCGTGGCCTCCTGCGGCGTGCCCGGGACGTTCACAGCGTTCCGAATAATTCAATCCAGTTGCCGTCGGGATCGGCGACGTACATCCAGCCCATGCCGGGAACCGGTGCGAACTCGGTCACCGGCTCGACCACTTCGTATTCGGAGCCGTCGAACGCTTCCGCCACTGCCCGCAGGTTCTTCACTCCAATCGTGAAGTACCTGACGCCCGCTTGTGCGCGGCCGCCCCCGGCGGTGGCTGGTATGGGCGGCGCAGCTTCGTACGTGACGAGCTTGACCACGCCGCTGCCCAGCGAGTAGCGCCGCTGTGACCCGCCTGGGAACTCGATCTCGCCTTGAAACTCCAACTCGAGGAAACCTTCATAGAAGGCGACCATCGCGTCGAGGTTGGTGGTGACGAGACCAATCTCGATGCCGGGGGTGAGCAGGTCGAATCGCACGGCACGAGACTACCTGCGGATAACTCCCGCTGATGTCCCGTGTTCGCTGAAACCGACGCACGCGTCAAACCTCAAGTGCGTCATACGTGTTCACGTCCGCACCGAAAGCCGAGGTGCGACTATGAGCCGTGACTGTAAACGAGCGACGGATGAATTGGGCGATGGCTTCGAAAATCCGCGGCGCGATGACGAGAACGGCTGTGGCCGCAACACTTGTCGGAATGGCTTTCGCGGGTGCGGTCGTTCCGGCGAGCGCCGACAACGCACCCACCGGCCCGGATGATCCCGCGTGCATTGCGGACCCGACGGACGCGGTGTGCATGGGCGGTCCATGGGGCCTTCCCACCTCACCATCGAGCGTCGGTTGCGCCATTGACCCTGGCCAAGGGATATGCCAGGGCGGTCCATACGACCCGGCGGTGGCGCCGCCACCTCCGCCACCCCCACCTTCGCCACCTCCAACGGACCCATTCGGCGGTATGCCGGGGGATATTGGCGCTATGCATCCAGACATCGGCGCGATGCATCCGGACATCGGCGCGATGCATCCGGACATGGGCGGGATGCCCGGGCACATCTAACTCAGGCGTCGGGATTACCGACCGCAACGCACATTAACCGTTGCCGAACCCAACGCGGCTGCGGACGAGGGGCAGCGACGCCGTCGAGGCGAAGCCCGGTGGGGCGTCGCACACCGCGGGTACGGCGTTGAGGACCTGCATCGCGGTCGCCACATTCGCGGAGCGCACGTGTTCCTCCATGCTCGCCGGACGCGTGAAGCTCGCAAGCGAGAAGAAGTGTGTGCGCATCGACGGGTCGCCCTCGATGGTCAACGTCCAGCCGTCCTTCGGACGCGGCCAGTGGTCGGGGTACTCGCCGCCGACGGTCCACAGGGTTTCGATCTCGATTAGCGGTTCGCCATTGCGACGGCCGATCCAGTTCCACCGCTGCCCCGCCGTGGTGCCCGCGCGCAGCACATGGTCGAAGATCTGGTGATCCTCTTGGGCGGCAACGGCTTCCACCGTCGCGGTCACCTCGTCGATACCGGCGTTCAGCGCATCGGACAGGAACCAGACTTGCTCGGTGAAGATCGAGCTGTTGAACGCCAGGAACGCGTTGGTCGCCGCGCTGATCTGGTCGACGGGCCGGCCGAAGGCCATGTTGTCGAATGTGATGCCGGTGCTGGGGTACACCGACCAGTCCGCGCGTTCCTGCAGGGTGATCTTGTCGATGGTGCGGCTCATCCCGGACAGCGCCCGCGGCAGCACGCCAGAAAGGTTGCCCGGGTTCAGGCCACTGCCGTGCACGCTGGTGCCGCCCTGCTCGCAGGCGGCCAGCACGCGATCTCGGTCAGGCACGGGCAGTCGGCGCGGGTGGAACAGGAACGCCGTCGTTGCGACGTTCTTGCCGCCGGCCAGGATCGTGCATACCTCGTCAAGGTCGGTGGTGCGGGGTGTGTAGAGCACACAGTCGGCGGGCATCGCGATGATCTCGGCGGTGTCGGCGGTGGCGAGCACGCCGACCGGATCGCGACCGACGAGTGTGCCCACGTCGCTGCCGTGTTTGGCTGCGGAGGACACCTTGGCCCCGACCAGCTCGAGGCCGGCCGTGCCGTCGAGGACCGCGATGATCATCTCGGCGCCAACCGCGCCGGTGCCCCACTGAATGACTCGGTACGGCTCGCGCGGCGTCGTCACACGGAGGCACGCTACCGCCGGCTAGGTTCAAGCGGGGCTTTTCGTTAGCCGGCCTTACCGACTACTCTCCCATCGATTACTCTGGCAACTATGTGGTCGACAAGAACAGCCGCTGCGGCGGCGATGGTTCTCGTCGGCGTCGCCACGTCCGCCGCGACCGCCCAGGCCGATCCCGAACCTCCGGAGCCCCCGCCTGCGCCGCCTGCGCCCACGACGACGATCGATGCCGACGGCACCTACGCGGTCGGTACGGACATCCAGCCGGGCACGTACAGCTCGGCAGGCCCAGTCGGCAGCGGCGCGTGCTACTGGAAGCGCGTCAGCGGATCCAGCATCGTCGACAACGCGCTGACCAAGAAGGCAGCGGTCGTTCAGATTGCGCCGACCGATACGGCGTTCACGACGAATGAGTGCCAGTCGTGGCAGCTGACCGACGCTCCCCCGCCCCCCCAGCCGGGCGCAGGCGACATCCTCGGCCAGCTGGGGCAGATCATTCTGCGCAACCCCGGGGGCAGTGGGCCGCCACCGCCGCCGAGCAATCCCTGATTGTCAGCGGATTTTCTCGCCGTACACGC
>JAVXWV010000692.1:0-4259 GCA_032230775.1 Mycobacterium sp.
CGGTGACCCGATCGAGGCCGACGCGCTTGGCCGCGTTGTCGGCAGAGGGCGGGATGCGGACAAGCCTGCGCTGCTCGGCGCGGTGAAATCCAATGTGGGACATCTGGAGTCGGCGGCGGGCGCCGCCAGCCTCGCCAAGATGGCGCTGGCCCTGAAAAACGACAAGATCCCGCCGTCCATCAACTACACCGGTCCCAACCCGTACATCGATTTCGACGCGATTCATCTGAAGGTGGCCGATACCGTCACTGACTGGCCGCGCTACAGCGGCCACGCGATCACCGGTGTTTCCGGCTTCGGCTTCGGCGGCGCCAACGCGCACATGGTGCTGCGTGAGGTGCTCCCATCGGATCTCGTAGAGCCCGAGCCAGAAAAGGAAGAGGAAAGAGACAAGCAGGCTGATCTCTCAGCAGCCGACGCCGTGTACGTCGGCGGAGTGAGGATGGACGAGTACGGCGAGTTCATCGACGACTCAGAGGGTGACGACTTTGAGCCTGGACACGTAGCTGCTGTTGACGGAGAGCCGGAATTGCCCGGTCTCACCGACGAGGCTAAGCGGCTGCTCGAGGTGGCGCGTGAGGAGCTCGAATCCAGCCAGAATAACGAGGAGTCGGCTGCTCCCGTTGTGCCGCTGGCTGTTTCGGGATTCCTGACGTCGCGCAAGAAGGCCACCGCCGCTGAGCTTGCTGACTGGATCGACAGCCCGGAGGGCCGGGCGTCGTCGCTGGAGTCGATTGGCCGGTCGCTGTCGCGGCGCAACCACGGCCGATCCCGTGCGGTGGTGATGGCTCACGACCACGACGAGGCCGTCAAGGGTCTGCGGGCGCTGGCGGAGGGCAAGCAGAACCCGAACGTGTTCGCCGCGGACGGTCCTGTCACCAACGGACCGGTGTGGGTGCTTGCCGGCTTCGGCGCGCAGCACCGCAAGATGGCCAAGACCCTGTATCTGCGCGACGACACGTTCGCGGAGTGGATCAACAAGGTCGACTCGCTGGTTCAGGACGAGCTGGGCTACTCGATCGTCGAGCTGATCCTCGACGACTCCCAGGATTACGGCATCGAGACCACGCAGACGGTGATCTTCGCGATCCAGATCGCACTGGGTGAGCTGCTCAAGGCGCATGGCGCGAAACCCGCTGCGGTGGTTGGCCAGTCGCTTGGCGAGGCGGCCGCGGCATATTTCGCAGGCGGCCTGTCGCTAGCCGACGCCACCCGCACCATCTGCTCCCGCGCCCACCTGATGGGCGAGGGTGAGGCCATGCTGTTCGGCGAGTACATCCGGCTGATGGCGCTCGTCGAGTACTCCACCGACGAGATCAAGACGGTGTTCTCCGACTTCCCCGATCTCGAAGTGTGCGTGTACGCCGCACCGACGCAGACAGTCATCGGCGGGCCACCCGAACAGGTGGACGCGATCATCGCCCGCGCGGAGTCGGAGGGCAGGTTCGCCCGCAAGTTCCAGACCAAGGGCGCCAGCCACACTCAGCAGATGGACCCGCTGCTCGGTGAGCTGGCCGCCGAGTTGCAGGGCATCGAGCCGCGGCCACTCACCACTGGCTACTTCTCCACCGTGCACGAGGGCGGCTACATCCGGCCGGGCGGCGAGCCGATCCATGACGTGGAGTATTGGAAGAAGGGCCTACGCCACAGCGTCCACTTCACCCAGGGCATTCGTAACGCCGTCGACAACGGTCACACCACTTTCCTTGAGCTGGCGCCCAATCCGGTGGCGCTCATGCAAGTGGGCCTGACGACGGCGGCGGCCGGGCTGCACGACGCACAACTGATCGCGACGCTGGCGCGCAAGCAGGACGAAGTCGACTCGATGGCGTCGACCATGGCGCAGCTGTTCGTGCACGGTCACGACCTGGACTTCCGCACCCTATTTTCCCGCGGCGGTCGAGCCGCGGCTGAGTTCGCGAACATCCCGCCGACCCGCTTCCGCCGCAAGCCGCACTGGCTTGACGCGAAATTCACCGGCGACAGTTCGGTGATGATGCCGGGCAACCATGTCGCCACACCCGACGGCCGCCACGTCTGGGAGTACTCGCCGAAGGGTGAGCCCGATCTCGGCGCACTGGTGAAAGCCGCCGCTGCACAGGTTGTTCCGGATGCGAAGCTGACCGCATTCGAGCAGCGCGCAGTGCCTGGCGATGGCGCGCGTCTGGTGACGACGCTGACCCGCCACCCCGGCGGCGCGACCGTGCAGGTGCACGCCCGGATCGATGAGTCGTTCACGTTGGTATACGACGCAGTCGTCACGCGCGGTGGGCATGCAGCCGCGCTGCCAACGGCGGTGGCGACCGGAGCTGTTGTGGCTGAACAAGTCTCGACGGCAACTGTCCCCGTCGCGGAAGAAGACGACGCGGAGATCCTGCAGGACAACCTCGCTGCAGGCGCGGGTCTCGCTGCGAGCTTCGCGAAGTGGTCACCGGACTCCGGCGAGGCCATCCACGACCGACTGGGCACGATCGTCGGCAGTGCGATGGGTTACGAGCCCGAGGACCTGCCGTGGGAGGTGCCGCTGATCGAGCTGGGGCTCGACTCGCTGATGGCGGTGCGGATCAAGAACCGCGTCGAGTACGACTTCGACTTGCCGCCGATCCAACTGACCGCGGTGCGTGACGCGAACCTGTTCGCCGTCGAGAAGCTCATCGAATACGCGATCGAGCACCGCGACGAGGTCGAAGAGCTGCACGAACATCAGAAGACGCTGACGCCCGAGGAGATCGCGGCGGAGCAGGCCGCGCTGATGGCGGGCACGGCACCGACGGTCACGGCCGATAAAGAGGACGACCCGGCTCTGGCAGATGTCGCGGCCGTTGCCGCTCCTGTGCCAGATGTCGCGGCCGCTGCCGCTCCTGTGCCAGATGTCGCGGCCGCTGCCGCTCCGAGCATCCCGCCGCCTCCGACGGACCCGAGCGGCCCTGCCGCTCCGCCGCCGCCCACCGATCCGGCGGGTCCTGACAAGCCGTCGGCCGCAACGATGGCCGCGGAGGTGCTGACCCAGCAGGCCGTCACCGACGCGCTGGGAGCCGACGTGCCTCCGCGTGAGGCCGCCGAACGCGTTACGTTCGCGACGTGGGCCATCGTCACCGGCAAGTCACCCGGCGGCATCTTCAATGCGCTGCCCGCCCTGGACGATGCGACCGCCGAGAAGATGGCGCAACGGCTTTCGGAACGGGCCGAGGGCACGATCACCGTCGAGGACGTCAAGACCGCCCCGACCATCGAGGCGCTGGCGACCGTCGTGCGCGAGCACCTCGAAGCCGGTGAGCTGGACGGTTTCGTGCGCACACTGCGGGCGCCATCCGAAGACGGAGCGGGCGCCGCGAAAATACCCGTCTTCGTGTTCCACCCGGCGGGTGGTTCGACGGTGGTGTATGAACCGCTGCTCAAGCGACTGCCGTCGGACACACCGATGTACGGCATCGAGCGGGTGGAGGGCTCCGTCGAGGAACGCGCCGCCGAGTACGTGCCGAAGCTGCTGGAGATCGGTGGCAACGGCCCGTTCATCCTTGCCGGATGGTCGCTGGGTGGTGCGATGGCCTACGCGTGTGGGATCGGGCTCAAGCGCGCGGGCGCCGACGTCCGCTTCATCGGGCTGATCGACACCGTGCGCCCTGGCGAGGAGGTGCCGCAGACCAAGGAGGAGACCCGGGCCCGATGGGACCGCTACGCCCGCTTCGCGGAGCGGACCTTCAACGTCCAGGTACCGCCTATCCCGTACGAGCAGCTCGAGAATCTCGACGACGAGGGCCAGGTGCAGTTCGTGCTCGGCGCGGTCAGTGAGAGTGGCGTGCAGATCCCCGGCGGCATCATCGAGCACCAGCGGACGTCGTATCTGGACAATCGCCTGCTCGAGACTGCAAAGATCGAAAAATACGACGGGCACGTCACGCTGTACATGGCCGACCGCTACCACGACGACGCGATCTTCTTCGAGCCGCGCTACGCCATCCGTCAACCCGACGGAGGCTGGGGCGAATTCGTCTCGGAGCTGGAGGTCGTGCCCATCGGGGGCGAGCACATCCAGGCGATCGACGAGCCGTACATTGCGAAAGTCGGCGCGCACATGAGCGAGGCGATCAACCGGATAGAGGCTGAGGAGCACCAGGCGAAGTGACCGTAGAACCGTCTCGCACCCACCCCCCGGTCACTACTGCCGAGAAGCTCGCCGAACTCCGCGAGAAGCTCGAACTGGCGAAGGAACCAGGCGGCGAGAAGGCCGTCGCGAAGCGCGCGAAAAAGGGCATCCC
>JAVXWV010000777.1:0-3160 GCA_032230775.1 Mycobacterium sp.
AGAAGATCGAGTCGGGCCGCATCGACTTCGTCGACGATCTGGCCATTATCGTGCCCGCGGTGCTCACCCTGGCGATGATGGGCATCGAGCTCGACAAGTGGCCGATCTACAGCGAGCCCGCGCACCTGTCGGTGTCGACGCCCGAACACTCGCCCGATGCCCCACGGGTCGCAGAGATGAACCGTCAAATGGGCATCGACATGATCAACGCCATGATGCAGATCCGAGAGAACCAGCGCCCCGGTCTGGTCAACGCGCTGCTGCAACTGCGCATCGACGGCCAGCCCGCACCGGACTTGGAGATTCTGGGCAATCTCGGGCTCATCATCGGTGGCGGGTTCGACACCACGACCGCACTCACGGCGCACTCCCTGGAGTGGCTCTCGCAGCATCCGGACGAACGCGAGCTGCTCAGCCGTCAGCGCGACACTTTGCTCAACCCCGCCACCGAGGAGTTCCTGCGCTTCTACACCCCGGCTCCCGGTGACGGCCGCACCTTCTCCGATGACGTCGAGGTGGAGGGTACGAAGTTCAAGGAGGGTGAGCGACTCTGGATCTCCTGGGCCATGGCCAATCGCGACCCGGCCGTCTTCGAGGAGCCCAACGAGCTCATTCTCGACCGAAAGGGCAACCGGCACTTCAGCTTCGGCATCGGCGTGCACCGCTGCGTGGGTTCCAACGTGGCGAGGACCGTGTTCAAGTCGATGCTGACCGCTGTGCTCGACCGGATGCCCGACTACGCCTGTGACCCCGAGGGCACCGAGCACTACGAGACGATCGGTGTCATTCAGGGGATGAAGCACCTGCCTGCGACGTTCACGCCGGGCAAGCCACAGGGTCCCGGCCTAGACGAAACACTGAAGAATCTGCAACGCATCTGCGACGAGCAGTTGCCGGCCAGGCCCATCACCGAACACAAGGACGCCGTCGTAATCGACTGATGCCAACCCAAATTTGTAGCTCAGCCGCCGGGCGCCGGGGCACTCACCTTTGTGCCCGCCGATGCCCTTGGGACTCCTGCTCGCTCAGCTCAACCAACCGACTTCGCGCAAGAACGGCTGCGTGTGGGCGATGCGCCCCGTCAACGTCTTGGGATCGCCGGTGCAGAGAACGAACGCGGTCTGGGTGATCAGCTCGATGTCCTCGGTGTCGATCTTGGCCAGATCGAGCAGACCCGCACCCGGCGTGGCGACGGGGTTGGTTGGCGCAGCGGCATTGACCGCGATCCCGTCGTCATAAAGCTCGGCCGCAAGGCTTTTCGTTAGCCGGTTGAGCGCCGCCTTGACCGTGCCGTAGACACCGAATCCGGCCGTGCGATCGAAGTCGGAGAACGGCGGCCCGTCGATCGGATCGCCCGCGAGCGACGTGACGTTGAGCACCCACCCGCGACCGCGTTCGCGCATGGCGGGAATCGCCAGCTGGGTCAGGTGCAAGGGCGCAAGCACGTGCATCTCCATCATCAACCGCACCCGCTTCTCCGGGAACCCGTCGAGCGGCCGCAGGAATGTGACGGCGGCGTTGTTGACGAGGATGTCGGGTGCGCCAACGCGTTCGACGACCTCGCCGAACAGCCGATCACGGTCTTCGGCGTTGGACAGGTCGGCTTGGATCGCGATCGCGGTGCCGCCGGCGGCTTCGATCTCCGCAAGCGTCTGACTAAGCGAGCCTTGATATTTGGGGTCCGGCTCCATCGTGCGCGCGGTGAGCGCGACCACCGCGCCTTCGCCGGCCAATCGCTGCGCGATCGCCTTGCCGAGTCCCCGGCTGGTGCCGGTTACAAGCGCCACCTTGCCATCACATGGTCCGGGCACTTGATCTCCTCCTGGGTGGTCAGGTGCGGGGAATCCCCGCAAGCTTGTCGGCGAACTTCGCCTCCGCCGCCTCCCGCAGCCGAAGCAAGTGCTCCGACGGGAACATGTCGGGCGCAGGCTTCTGGTCCTTGAGCAGCAGGCGGGCCAGCGTGACCTTGTGCACCTCGGTCGGCCCGTCGGCCAACCCGAGGACGAAGGACTCCACCAGGTAGGAGACGAACGGCATCTCGTGCGTCGTACCCAGCGAGCCGTGCAGCTGCAGTGCGCGTGCCGACACGTCGTGAAGCACCTTCGGCATCATCGCCTTGACCGCCGAGATGTCCGCGCGAACCGCCTTGTAGTCGTTGTGCTGGTCGATCTTCCACGCCGTTTGCAAAGTGAGAAGGCGGAATGCCTCGATCTCCATCCACGAGTCCGCGACCATTTCCTGGACCAGCTGCTTGTCGGACAGCATCCCGCCCTGGGTGTACCTCGAAACAGCCCGTTCGCAGATCATGTCGTAGATGCGCCGGACGAGTCCGACGGTCCGCATCGCGTGGTGGATACGCCCGCCGCCCAGCCGCGTCTGAGCGACAACAAACGCACCGCCCCGCGGTCCGAGCATGTGATCGGCTGGGACGCGGACGTTTTCGTACCGCACATAACCCTCGCGTCCCCCGTCGAGCGGCTGGTGTCCGAGGCCGACATCGCGCAGCACGTTGATACCCGGCGTCTCGCCGCGCACGACGAACATCGAATACCGTTCGTAGGGCGGCGCATCCGGATCGGTCATCGCCATCACGATGATGACCGACGCCATCGACGCGAACGACGAGAACCACTTCTCGCCGTTGATGATCCAGTGGTCACCGTCTTGCGTCGCGGTGGTCGTGAAGACATTCGGGTCCGCACCGCCCTGCGGCTCGGTCATCGAGAAGCACGACACGATGCGATTGTCGAGAAGCGGCTCCAGGTAGCGCTTCTTCAGCTCGGGAGTGCCGTAGTGGGCGAGGATCTCGCTGTTGCCCGAATCTGGCGCCTGCGAGCCGAAAACGATTGGCGCACATTCCGACCGGCCGAGAATTTCGTTGAGCAGAGCCAGCTTCACCTGGCCGTATCCAGGGCCGCCCAAATGCGGCCCGAGGTGCGTCGCCCACAGGCCGCGGTCCTTGACGATCTTCTGTAGCGGCGGGATCAACGCTTGTCGCACGGGATCGGTGAGGTCGTGTGATTCCTTGACGATAAGGTCTATCGGCTCGCATTCCGAGCGCACGAATTCCTCGACCCAGCCCAGTTGCTCCGCCCACTCGGGATCGGTCGAGAAGTCCCACGCCATTGGTCGTCCCTCCGTCGGTGTCGGTTACCGCTTG
>JAVXWV010000921.1:0-2872 GCA_032230775.1 Mycobacterium sp.
CGGAGATCTACCGGGCGCCGCTGTCCTATCCCTATCGGGACGGTCTCATCGATAAGGAACTGGCCACCGACGGCGAGCTGGCTGCCAAGCGAGCCATCGACGTCATCGAGAAGCAGGTGGGCGCCGACAATTTGGCCGCGGTGATCATCGAACCCATTCAGGGCGAGGGCGGCTTCATCGTTCCTGCCGACGGTTTCCTGCTCGCGCTGCTGGACTGGTGCAGCAAGAACAATGTGGTGTTCATCGCCGACGAGGTGCAGACCGGGTTCGCCCGCACCGGAGCGATGTTCGCCTGCGAACACGAAGGCATCGAACCCGACTTGATCTGCACGGCCAAGGGCATCGCCGACGGGCTGCCGCTGTCTGCGGTCACCGGCCGCGCCGAGATCATGGACGCCCCGCACATCAGCGGGCTCGGGGGCACATACGGCGGCAATCCTGTCGCATGCGCAGCGGCGCTGGCGACCATTGAAACGATCGAGGCCGACGGGCTGGTGGAACGCGCACAGCAGATCGAAGCGCTGATGAAAGACCGGCTGGGCAGGCTGCAGGTCAACGACGACCGCATCGGTGAGGTCCGTGGACGCGGCGCGATGATCGCGATGGAGTTGGTCAAGCCCGGGACGATCGAGCCCAACGCCGAGCTCACCAAGGCGCTGTGCGCCGGCTGTCACACCGCGGGCGTGATCGTGTTGTCCTGCGGGACATTTGGCAACGTCTTGCGCTTCCTGCCCCCGCTCGCCATCAGCGACGAGCTTCTGATCGAAGGCCTCGACGTACTCGCACTAGTCCTCGCGGACCTCTAAGAATCAAGGAGCTGATATGACCAAAGTTCAGAACTTCATCGGCGGCGAGCTCGTCGACTCTGTCAGCGGCGGCACCATGCCGCTGGTCGACCCGAGCACCGGCGAGGAGTACGCCACCGCGCCGATTTCGAACGAGCAGGACATCGACAACGCATATGCCGCCGCGTCCAAGGCATTTGCCGACTGGAAGCGCACGACGCCGTCGCACCGGCAGAAGGCGCTGCTCGATTTCGCCGACGACGTCGAGAAAAATGCTCAGGCGCTCGTTGAGGCCGAGGGCCGTAACACCGGTAAGCCCAACCACGTCACCATGGCCGAAGAGATCCCTCCGATGGTCGACCAGATCCGGTTCTTCGCCGGTGCGGCACGGATGTTGGAGGGCAAGTCGGCAGGCGAGTACATGGAGAACCACACGTCGTGGATCCGCCGTGAGCCGGTCGGGGTCATCGGCCAGGTGTCACCGTGGAACTACCCGATGATGATGGCGATCTGGAAGTTCTGTCCAGCCATCGCCGCCGGGAACACCGTGGTGATCAAGCCGAGCGACACCACGCCGGTGACAACCGTGATGCTCGCAGAGATCGCTTCTCGCCACTTTCCGCCAGGGGTGCTGAATGCCGTTTGCGGCGACCGGAATACGGGCGCCGCGGTCGTCGCGCATCCCACGCCGCAGATGGTGTCGATCACCGGCTCGGTCGCCGCGGGTCGCGCGGTAGCCGTGAGCGCAGGCAGCCATTTGAAGCGCACGCACCTCGAGCTCGGCGGCAAGGCACCGGTGATCGTGTTCGACGACAGCGACATCGCATCGGCCGCAGAAGGAATCGCGACGGCGGGCTACTTCAATGCGGGCCAGGACTGCACCGCTGCGACGCGCGTGCTTGCCCGCGCGTCGGTGGCGGCTGACCTGACCGACGCGCTTGCCGAGCAGGCCAAGGGCGCGACGACGACGTTCGGCAAGGCCGCGGATGACGAGGACGCCTGGGTGCCGCCGGTCAACAACGTCAACCAGATGGAGCGCGTACTGAGCTTCTTCACCGATGTCCCGCCGCACGCCAAGGTGGCGACCGGCGGACAACGCCAGGGCGACAAGGGTTTCTACGTCGAGCCGACGGTGATCGGCGGCCTGCTACAGGACGACCGGCTGGTCCAGCAGGAGATCTTCGGGCCGGTGATCACCGTGCAGTCGTTCTCCGACGAGGACGAGGCAGTCGCATGGGCCAATGGCACCGAGTACGGCCTGGCGTCATCGGTATGGACGCGCGACATCTCGCGTGCGTTGCGGGTTTCGGCGGCGCTGGACTTCGGCTGCGTGTGGATCAACACCCATATCCCGCTGGTCGCGGAGATGCCGCACGGTGGCTACAAGTCGTCGGGTCACGGCAAGGACCTGTCGATGTACGGCTTCGACGACTACACCCGCATCAAACACGTGATGGCCTACACCGGCTAGCTTCCTTCGCCGAAACAACGTTCCCGGTCGTTATCCACGCGGATTAACGACCGGGAATATTGTTTCGCGGATCAACTGCAGGATCCGGTCGCGGTCGATCAGCAGCGGTGAGATGTGGCCGGTGCCTGCGACTTCCTCGACGCGAGCACCTGCTCGATGAGCTCGACCCGAAGGACGCCCGGAGTTAACCGATATCCGCGACAAGACTGACCACATAACTGCGGATGTCGTCGGTCGTTAGCCCTTCCCCGTCGACTTCCATGTCGATCAGCTGGGACAAGAGGTCGCCGCGGGGCCTGCGGCATCGGTCGGCGATCATCACGTCGACGTACTGGCATAGCGCATCGAGTGCGTTCGGCGTCAACGGCCCAGCGGACCAGCCGGAGAACAATGGCCAGTCACGGCGAGGGAATCCGAGCGCCTCACAAACGGTCGCGATGGAATTCTGTCGAGCATCGGTGGTGGTCATGTCGGCCTCCTGTGTCGGTCGGTATGAATCAAATATCGGGCCACGAGGACGTCAAACCATCCGCCCTTGGGCGCAAATGCGCTGGGCGAGGGGCGTAGATGCGCCTTTGGGCTGATGTTTACCGCTGGTCGACGCGCCATTCTGGCT
>JAVXWV010000009.1:0-14902 GCA_032230775.1 Mycobacterium sp.
TGCCAGAATCGGCGGAGCGCACGGCGGTGCCCGGCGTTGCCACCGGTCTGGCGGTTACGGGTCTTGGCGGCGACGTGCTCTACATCGAGGCCGGGTCAACCGACGGCGAGCCGGGTCTGCAGTTGACCGGTCAGCTGGGCGACGTGATGAAGGAGTCGGCGCAGATCGCACTGTCCTATGTGCGTTCGCACGCCGAACAACTCGGCGTCGATCCGAACTCGCTGGACCGCAGGATCCACGTGCACGTGCCTGCAGGAGCGGTGCCCAAGGACGGCCCGTCTGCCGGTGTGACGATGGTGACCGCGCTGGTGTCGATGGCAACAGGCCGTCAGGTGCGCTCCGACGTCGGCATGACCGGCGAGGTGACGCTGAACGGCCGCGTGTTGCCGATCGGCGGGGTCAAGCAGAAGCTGCTTGCCGCGCAACGAGCCGGTCTGTCAACGGTGTTCATTCCGCAGCGCAACGAGCCCGATCTGGACGACGTGCCTGCCGAGGTGCTCGAGGCGCTGGAGGTCAAGCCGATGACCGACGTGGCCGACATCATCGCGCAGGCGCTGGAGCCTGCCTCCCAAACAGGCACAGACGGCGCCATCGTCGCGGCCTGACCCGTGCCGGAACGCGGAAAGGCGTTGCGCAAACTCGGGTTCCTGACCATTGGCCGATTCGATGAGGCCGATCCGGGACCAGGGCACGAGCAGACGTTGTCGATGATCGAGCGTGCAGAAGCGCTCGGCTTCGACAGTGTCTGGCTGCGCGACCGCCATTTTCAGCCGGGCATCTCATCGCCGATCGCGATGCTCGCTGCCGCGACGCAGCGCACCAGCCGCATCGAACTGGGCACCGCGGTGATCCCGCTGGGCCTGGAGAACCCACTGCGGCTGGCCGAGGATCTGGCCACCGTCGATATCCTTTCCGGTGGCCGGATCAACCCTGGCGTGTCGGTCGGCAGACCGATGCTTTACGACCACTTCAAAACCAAGCTGTACCCGGAAAGCCATGAGCTGGAGAACTTCTCGAAGGACCGGGTGCTGCGTCTGCTCGAGTGCCTCCGTGGCGATCCGGTCAGCGACTTCGAGGGCGCCGTCGGGATTGAGCAGTTCTCCCGCCGGGTGCAACCACACTCGCCGGGGCTGGCATCGCGCGTCTGGTACGGCGGGGGCTTGTCGTCGGCGATCTGGGCCGGCCAGCAGGGCATCAACTACCTGACCAGCTCGGTGGTCAGCATCGAGGGCACGGAGTCGCGTGACTTCGCGACCATTCAGGCCGAGCAGATCGACGCGTTCCGTGCGCATCATCCGCATCCCGATACCGCCAGGGTGTGTCACGGCCTGGTCGTGATCCCGACCGACTCGGCTTCTGCGGCGCAGATCGATAGGTACCGCGCGTATGCCGCGGCGCGTTTCGAGCGGACCAAGACACCGCAGGGTCCTCGGGGCATGCTGTTCTCCCCCGACTACGTCGGCACCTCGGACGAACTTGCCGACGCGCTGCACGCGCATGCCGGCTTTCAGCGGGCCGACGAGGTCGCGTTCGCTCTGCCGTTCACGTTCGGCGAAGACGACTACCTGCAAATCGTCACCGATATGGCCGAAACGCTCGGGCCCAAGTTGGGTTGGACACCGAATGTCGGAGGCGAGCGATAACGTCGGCGCATGGCCTACGACGAAGACTTGGCCTACCGCATCCGCGAGCTCGTTGGCGCCGAACGCGGCGTTGAGGAGAAACGGATGTTCGGTGGGCTGGCATTCCTGGTCAACGGCAACATGTCGGTGGCCGCCAGCGGCCATGGCGGGCTGATGGTCCGGGTACCTCCTGAGGAGACAGAGAAGCTGCTGGCCCGCGACCACGTCGAACCGATGGTGATGGCCGGGCGCGAAACCCGAGGCTGGCTGCGCGTGTCGCTCGACGGCGTCAAAACCAAACGTCAGCTGCAGAGCTGGGTCATCCGCGGCGTCGACTACGCCAAGAGCCTGCCGCCTAAGTGAGTTCTCGGCTGAAGCGGCGATGCAGCACCTGCTTCGAGACGCCGAGGACTCGGCCGATTTCGCCCCACGAGAGCCCGGCGGCACGAGCCTTCTGAACCGCATCGGCATAGCGAGCCTGGGCGGAGGCGACGGCGTCGCGCGCTGAGCCCAGCTCGCGTACGCTCTCGCCGCTCAGGAGATCCGCAAGAACAGGGTCAGGCGTATCAGGGGTGATCGGCTTGTTCGTCGCGCGCTCGAGCTCGTCGAAGACCGCGCGACGGCGTTCTGTGATATCGGGGTCGGTCGCCCACCAGGGCTCTCCATCGGCCATCGGAGCACCTCCCGTTCGCACCGCGTCATAATTTGATGACGACCTACGGAAGCATGCCTTAACCCGGTGACAACTGAGGCGAGTAGGCTCGGAAAACATGACAACGTCGTCCACCTTCGCCATCGTCGGCGGCGGCCTCGCCGGCGTCAAGACCGCAGAAGCATTGCGCGACAAAGATTTCGACGGTCGCATCGTGCTGTTTGCCGCAGAGGAGCATCTCCCCTACGAACGTCCGCCGCTGTCCAAGGAGTACCTGGCGGGCAAGAAGCAACTGGGTGACTTCACCACCGCCTCTTCGGCCTGGTATCGCGATCACCACATCGACCTGCAGCTTGGCACCGAGGTGTCGGCGATCGACCCGAAAGCCCACACCGTCGCCCTTCCCGACGGCAGCGCCGTGCGCTACAACAAGCTCGTGCTGGCCACCGGCTCGCACCCGCGCAGGCCGCCGATTCCCGGCTCAGACGCCGACGGCGTGCACTACCTTCGCACCGTCGACGACGCCGACGCGCTGAATTCGGCACTGGCCGAGGGTTCTTCACTTGCTGTCGTCGGCGGTGGCTGGATCGGTCTCGAGGTCGCTGCCGGGGCCCGCGACCGCGGCGTCAAGGTCACGGTCGTCGAAATGGCCGAGGTTCCGCTGATGGCCGCGCTCGGCCGCGAGGTCGGCGAGGTGTTCGCCGCGCTGCATCGCGACCACGGAGTGGATCTTCGGCTCGGTGCAACCGTGCAGGAAATCACCACTTCCGGCGGCAGGGCGACGGGGCTGAAACTCGGTGACGGGTCCGCCGTCGACGCCGACGCGGTCCTGGTCGCCGTCGGGGCGGCCCCCAACCTGGCGCTTGCCGAGCAGGCGGGTCTGGCCATCGGCGACGGCGGGGTGTTGGTCGACTCGTCGTTGCGCACAAGCGACCCCGACATCTTCGCCGTCGGCGACATCGCCGCCGCCGAGCACCCGCTATTCGGCACTCGCATCCGCACCGAGCATTGGGCCAATGCACTCAAGCAGCCTGCAGTCGCTGCGGCCGGAATGCTCGGCAGGCAGGCCGAATACGACGAACTGCCGTACTTCTTCACCGACCAGTACGACCTGGGCATGGAGTACGTCGGCCACGCCCCCCACTACGAGAAAGTGGTGTTTCGGGGTGACGTCGCGAAGCGCGAGTTCACCACCTTCTGGCTCGACGGCGACGATCGGGTGCTGGCCGGGATGAATGTGAACATCTGGGAGGGACTCGACGACATCAAGTCGCTGATCCGGGCCCGCGCGCCGTTGGGTGCGGCTTGATCCGCCGCAGATTGGTCGGGCTCTCGACGGTCGCGATCCTGGCCATCGCCGGCTGCTCCGACGTCACCGTGGTCAACACCGGCGAGTCGCCGACCCACACCGCCCCCGCTCCGACCACGACGCCGTCGGCCCCGCCAAGCAACGCACACCTGGTCAACGCGTTCGACTACGTCGGGTACGTCGGCGATGTCACCGGCTATTACTTCACCACGCCCAGCGGCAAGTGGCGGTGCGCGATTCTCTCGCACACCAAGGCGGGCTGTCAGGCGGCGAGCAGCTGGCAGTCGGGAATGGGCGTGCGTGGCGAGCCGGACTCGGCGAACGCGATCGCCGTCGACCGCGAAGGTGACCCGCAGTTCGTCGCGTTGGAACAGCCGGAGTTCTGGCTGGTGCCTGGCCCGGCCAAGGCGCTGCGGTTCAACAGGATCCTGGCGGCGGCCGGATATCGGTGCAACGTCCAGGAGTCCGGCGTGTCGTGTCAGAGCGATACGAGCGGCAAGGGCTTCACTTTCTCCGCGGACGGATACACGCCGCTGTACACCGACGTCCCCGCCAACGCGCCCTGATCGTCAAGGATCTAGAGCAGTGTCGCGGTGCCGTCGGCGTTGACCTGCACCTTGCCGCCCGCGATATCGTCGCGAATGGTGGCTTCGGCCTCCGCCGAGTCGGGGATCACCGCGAGTACCCGTGCGTCATCGGGCGTCCGCACCGCGAGGAAGGCCTTCTCCGCTGAACCGGTCCGATTGAACGGCGTGGTCCACGACTCAACCGTGCCAACACCCGACCACTCGACGAGAGCCGCCCGAGTTGGCTCGCGATCGACATCGGATTGCACGTCTTCCCAACGGAACTCGTGGGTTGGAGGCTGGGTGCCGTACACGCCGAAACTGTGCTTTGTCAGATAGCCGCCGTTGGCCGTGATGAACCCCCGTTGGCCGGGGTTGGCGACCAGGCGCTCGGCCATCGTGGCGATCGAGTGCGTGACGTAGTTGTTCCACGGGCCGCCCGCGAAGGTGAGGCCACCGGTGACTGTCAGCGGCCGGCTCGGGTCGCCGGCCTGCAGGCCCAGTTCGTTGGCGGCCACCTGCACCGCGGACGGGAAACACGAGTAGACGTCGATCAAGTCGAGATCGTCGACGCCGACGCCTGCCAGTTGCAGCGCCCGCTGCCCCGCGATCCTGATCGCAGGCGAGCGGTAGAACTCGGCGCGCTCGCTGATTGAATAGGTGTCGTGCGCGTCGGTGCCCGCGTACGGGAAAACCCAACGCTCCGAAGGAATTTGCAGATAGGTCGCCTTTTTGACCGACGTGAGGACCAGCGCCGCACCCTGATCGACCATGTTGTTGGAGTTCATCAGCTTGGTGTAGGGCCAGCTGATCATTCGGTTGCGCGGACTGGGCTGCCAGATCTGGTGGGGTGCCAGGGGCTCACGGCTCCATGCGTGCGGATTCCTCGCGGCCACCCCGCTGAACTGCGACCACAGCTCACCAATGCGGTGCATGTGGTCGTCCGCTGACTCCCCTGCCGCGATCCGAAGAGCCTGCTCGAACATCGGATATACATAGGCAGGCCGGTCCAATTTGATCCGGATCTCCGCGGGCCCGGCCATCTGCATGTCCTCGTCGAGACGCTCGGCCGTCGGGACGGACTCGTCTTGACTCGTCCATTCGGGCTTGGCGCCGCTCGCGCGCAGTCGCGTTCGGGTACGCCAGGTTTCGGCGCCCGCGATCAGCACCGTGTCGGTGCGGCCAGCCTGGATGTCCAGGCACGCCTGGTTGACCAGCGTCTGCGGGACATTCCCGCCGACCCCGGTGTAACGCGTCGCGGCATCCTTGGCGCGCAGCCGCTGGGCCAGCAGCAGGCCCGGATCGCGGTAGCGCCAGGACAGCACATTGACGACGCGGACCGAGTCGACGGCCTCGAGCACCCGTGGATCCGCGGCGGCGCGCGCGGCGGCCACCATCAGATCAACGGGCTCCACCCCTGGGTGGTCGTCGTGCTGGTTGACCTGGCCGTAGCCGATGAGGTTGACCCGGCGGCCTGCCAGCGGGTCACGGCTCCACGCATGCGGGTTCTTCGCTGCCACCCCGCTGAACTGCGACCACAGCGCGCCGATGCGGCGCAGGTGCTCGTCTGCGGACTCGCCCGCCGCGATCCGCAGGGCCTGCTCGAACATCGGATATACATAGGCCGGCCGGTCCAGCGTGATCCGGATTTCCGCGGGCCCGGCCATCGGCACGCCGTCATCGGCACCCTCGGCCATCGGCACGGACTCGTCTTGACTCGTCCACTCAGGCTTGGCGCCGCTCGCCCGCAATCGCGTCCGGGTGCGCCAGGTTTCGGCGCCGGCGATCAGCACCGCGTCGGCGCGGCCGGACTGGATGTCCAGGCACGCATGATTGACCAGCGTCTGCGGCACGTTGCCGCCGACTCCGGTGTAGCGGGTCCCGGCGTTCTTGGCGCGAATGCGCTGGGCCAGCAGCAGCCCCGGGTCGCGGTAACGCCAGGACAGCACGCTGACGACGCGCACCGAGTCGACGGCCTCGAGCACCCGCGGATCCGCGGCGGCGCGGGCGGCCGCCACCATCAGGTCGACGGGTTCCACTCCCGGGCGGTCGTCGTGCTGGTTGACCTGGCCGTAGCCGATGAGCACCGGCGTCCTGGGGTCGGTGGATTGCCCCGCCATCATGAATTCCCCTGGTGAGTGAACAAGACACCTTCGGCGATCAGCCGATCGGTCTCGTCGGCGTCCAGTGCGAGCAGCTTCTGACAGATCTCGCGGGTGTGCTCACCGGGCATCGGCGCGGGCCGAAGCTCGGCGGGTGCGATGTGGAGATAGGGCGCTGGGCCGGTCTCTGTGGGCATCGGCGCGTCAAGGAGCGGATGGGTCATCTCGCTGAACACCTTTCGGAAGGTGATTTGCGGATCTGCCAGAACGTCGACGGCCCGGTACATCGGCGCGGCGGGCACGCCCGCGCGCTGCAACTGCTCTGCGACAGCGGTCTTGTCGCGTGTACGCGTCCACTCGGACACGTCCGTGCCGCCGGTGATTGCGGCCAGCGCTGCACGGTCGTCATCGTGACGCAGCGATATGACGCACCACTCGTCGTCGCCGTCGCACCGATAAACGATGTGCACCGCGGTGTCGTCGGCTACAGGCAGTCGCGCAGCGCGGGCGGCCTCGGCGACGTAGGCGGTGGCGAGCTGGTTCACCGCCGCTTCTGCCTGCGAAATATGGACGTGCGCACCGGTTCCGGTGCGATGACGACCAATGACCGCCGCCAGCGCGGCTACCGCTGTGACCCTCGCCGAAATGTGATCGGGAAAGACCGTGGTGGCGTCGTAGAAGCTCCCTCGCGGGGCATCCTCGGAGGTCCACTGCCATGTGACGCCTGTGGTGGCGCGGACCAACGGGCCGTAGCCCATCCGTTCGCTCCACGGGCCGGTTGCCCCGAACGCACTGCTCTCGGCGAGCACGATGCGTGGGTTGAGCGTTCGCAGCCGTTCGTAGGAAAATCCCAGCGATGCAAGCGTTCCCGGTTTGAAGTTGGCGAACACGGCGTCGGCACCCTCGATAAGCCTCTCGAATATCTTGGCGCCCGCCGGATGCCGCAGGTCCAGTCCAAGGCCGTACTCGTTGCGGTGGGCCAACGCCCACGATCTGCTGGTCACCTGGCCCGGCACCGTCTGCCGCAGCCCGTCGGGATACGCGGCGCTTTCGATCTTGATGACCTCCGCACCGAGGTCGGCGAACAGCCGGCCCAACTCCCCGCCCGCGACAATCACGCCGAGGTCCAGGATTCGCATGCCCGCAAACGGCTTGCCCGCGAGACCACCTGCCGATGAGGCGACGGAAGGTCTTGTCGCCCAAGCGGCTTCGTCCTCGCCGACCGATCGCACGGGTCGGGCGTATCCGGCATGCTCACCATCGACCACGAAAGGCCCGACGGGAATGGACACGTCGGCTCCGGGGGCCAGTTCGACGTCGGCGAGCGCTCCGACCACACGAAAATGCGCCGAGGACAATGCCTCCGCGGGCGTGAGCACAGCCGCAATCGGTATCCCACGGCGTTGACCCTCGGTTACCAGGTCGGCCATCGTCTGGTCGGCGACGAGATCCGCGATCGCTGCGTTCAGTTCGCGTGACGCCGCGTATCGCGCCGCGATGGTCTCGAACTTCGGATCGGCGAACTGCTCCGGCTCGCCGAGCCACCCGTGCATGCCCCGCCACTGTCGCGGCGACAGCAGGCAGATCCGGACGTATCCGTCCTTGCACGGAAAGATCGGGTACAGCTGTTGATTGCGCGGCCTGCCCCGCCACAGTTCGCTGGACCGCTTCAGGCCGACGGCCGCCTGGCCCTCCGTGCCGAACGGTGGATCGAGAGCCTGGACGACTCCCTCGAACCGCGAAAAGTCGACGTATTCTCCTGTGCCGCAATGTAATCGGTGATAATACGCGACCAGCGCGGCCCATGCTGCCTGCGCAGCCGCGGTGGCCGACGCGACCCCCGACGGCGGCAACACCGGTGTTCCCGCGGTCGGCCCGGTCCGCGACAGTGCGGTCGACATGGCGTACAGCACCGGATCGGTCGCCCGCCACGACGCATACGGGCCCATCGCGCCGAAGTCGGTGACCGACAGCGCAACCAGATGCTCGAACTGTTCGGCCAGTGCCAAACACGATGTGCCGAACGCGGCCGCGCCCGAAGGATTTCCGCCGTCCACCACGATGTCGGCGGCGCCTGCCAGTTCGATCAACCGGTCACGGTCGGCAGCTCTATCCGGGTGCAGCACCGCGCTGCGCTTGTTCGCGTTGCCCAGCGCGAACGGAATGCTGGTGCCCGCCACACTCGGCAACGCGTGGCGCGCCGGGCTGCCGTCGGGCGGCTCAATTTTCAGCACTTCGGCGCCGAGGTCGGCGAACAGCCTGCTGATCCCGTCGGAGTCGGCGCCGCCGAGATCGAGCACCCGAACCGCTTCAAGTAGTCGGTTGCTCACTGGTTCAGCAGCCGTTCCACCCACTCAAGGTGGGCATCTGTTCCGGTAGCGACGTACATGAGGTCGACGAACGCGTCGGGATAGCCGTTGTCGGCAAGCACCTGCACCGCCTCAGCGACCTTGTCCACCGGAGTGCCTTCTGCGACGTTGACCCTCACATAGGCGTGGATCTTCGACGGGTCACGACCGGCCGCTCGGGCCGCGTCGTCGATGGTCTGCCGCTGCCAGTTGAGCATGTCCAGGCTGACGCCGTTCGGCACATTGACCCCCGCCATCCAGCCGTCGGCGCGCTCGCCGATGCGCTTGAGCCCGGCCGGTGTGAAGGCGCCGAGGTAGACCGGCGGATGCGGCCGCTGTACCGGCTTGAGGTTGACCCACGATTCGGGCACCGACCAACGCTGCCCCTCATGGCGAACGGGGTTTACGGTCCACAGCGCGACAAGCGCCTCCAGGAGTTCGTCGAGTTGTGCGCCGCGGCCGCGAAACGGCGCACCGGCGGATTGGTACTCCTCCGGAGACCAACCGATGCCGAATCCTGGCAACAGCCGACCGCCGCTGATCACGTCGATACTCGTCAATTGCCGGGCCAGCTGAACGGGCGGATACCAAGGCGCGACGAACACACTGCTGCCCAGCTTCACGGTGGTGGTCGCGGTCGCCGCCACGGTCAACGCGATGAACGGATCCAAATTGGTGCGGAATTCCTCGGGGATGGTGTCTTTCCCGACGTAACCCACCGTCGGATTGACCGCGGCCAGCAGGCGGTCCCCCACCCAGAGGCTGTCCGCGCCGAGTTGTTCGGCCGTCGACGCGAAGCGGGCAAGCTCTCCGGCATCCAGGTGGGCGGAGTCTCCGAACTGCGGCACCGCGAATCCCAGCACGACCGTCAGGCTAGTTCACCCGTCGAAACGCATGACAGTCTCGCCGAACGACGACGCCGGTAGACTGGGTTGTTGTGTCCGACCTAGCCGTGGCAGCCCCGCCGCCCCACCCACTGGTCGAACAGCTCTCCGCACTGCACCGCTTCCGTGCTTACGTCGATATCGGCGTGGTCGTGGTCGTGCTGGCACTCACGAACCTGATCGCGCATTTCACGACGCCGTGGGCCAGCATCGCGACCGTGCCCGCCGCCGCGATCGGGCTGCTGGTCCTCGTTCGTTCGCGGGGCCTTGGGTGGGCCGAGCTCGGGCTGGGCCGCGAGCACTGGAAAGCGGGTTCGGGCTATGCCCTGGCCGCTGTCGCGGTGGTGTTGTCGGTCATCGCGATCGGCGCCCTGCTGCCGTGGACCCGGCCGTTGTTCATGAACAACAACTACGCGACGGTGTCCGGCGCTCTGCTTGCGTCGATGATCATCATCCCGCTGCAAACCGTGATCCCCGAGGAGCTGGCGTTCCGCGGCGTGCTGCACGGCGCGCTGAACCGCGCGTGGGGCTTCCGTGGTGTGGCCGCGGCGGGGTCGCTGCTCTTCGGGCTGTGGCACATCGCCACATCGCTCGGACTGACCAGCAGCAATGTTGGCTTCACCCGGTTGTTCGGCGGCGGTCTGCTCGGAACCGTCGCAGGCGTCGTGCTGGCGGTGGCTGCCACGGCCGTAGCGGGCTTCGTGTTCACCTGGCTGCGCAGGCGCAGCGGCAGCCTGATCGCCCCGATCGCGCTGCACTGGTCACTGAACGGACTTGGAGCGCTGGCCGCCGCTGTGGTCTGGCATTTGTCGACCTGACCGCCTGGCTCAGCGCGGCGCCGCCTTGCTCCTGGCGCGGAACGCGCGGTTCTTCAGCTTGTTCCCACAGGCCGCCATCTCACACCACGCGCCGCCGTGGTTGCGCGACCGGTCGTAGAACGCCCATTGACATTCGTCGTTCGCGCACGCCTTGAGTCGAGCCCAGGTGCCGTCCCGCTGGGCATCGCGAATGATCAGCAACAGCTCGACAAGTCGATCGCGTGCGGAGTCGCCATGCGCACTAAGCCGCACCGCGCCGTCGTCGCCGAGATCGGCGCGGGCCGTGCCACCGTCCGCAACCGTCTGCAGCGTGGCCAATGCCGTTTTATTCGGTGGCGGTCCGCCTGCGTTGTGTACCAACATCGCACGTAGCGCCTCGCGCACAGCACGGACGAGATCGAGGTCCGCATCGGTCAGCTCGTCGTGCGGCGCCAGCAGGTGGTTGTCGACGAGCCACGGACGCGCGTCGGTCGGATCGGCCAGCCGGTCCGAACCGTCCGGCCGCTCGACGGTATTGACCAGTGTTTGAACCAGCACCAGAGGCTCGGGCGCCGGTTTCGACTCATCGTCACCGGGCCACAACACAGGTCGCGCGGTCATGCGACCAAGCTACACATGCGTGACCGGTATATCAACTTGACTGGTCACTCATGACCACTGTAACGTGTTTGATAGTCACGAGAATACAAACTGAGAGTTAGCCGTTAGAGGTAGATGACCATGCCCAACAACAAGATCTCGCCGGATCTTTTTTCAGCCGCGAACGACATCCGTCGGCGGAGCGCCGCGCCGCGGCCGTCGCTGGTGGCACGCGTGACGGCGCGGCTGAGGGCGTATCAATTCGACCGGCAGATCGCCGTCGGTGTGCCTGCACCCGCGGGCAGCGCGCTCGCCGTTCATCAGGCGCGGCTGACGTCGGTGGCCGAGCGGGAGTCGATTGCCTGGGCGCTGCGCCGGGCCGTGCACGATGTCCGTGCGGGCGGCACACCGCTGTCTGCGCGGATTCCGGTGCACTTCAACAACATTGCGGCGGCCGAGGACCTGATCGATACCATCACTCTGCGGCTGCACTCACCGCGGCCGGTGAGTGCGCGCGGAATGGCACGGCTGCGCGTCGTGCTGTCGGACGGATGCGGACCCATGTATGAGTCCGGTCGGGGCGACCTAAGCGGCCGCCTCGGTGCGGCGCTCGCGGCGCTCTAAAAAAATCCCCGGGCGTCTCAAATCCCTGTGCACAGCGATACGAAGGGGATGGGCGCGCAGATGCCCACCGAGAAGTACGGCGTCAGGTCACCATTCCATGCCGGAGGCGGCGGAGGTGGCGGTGGCGGAAGTGGTGCGGCGACGCAAGTGTTCGAGGGCACGTCATACACGGTCCCCACGCCGCACTCGACCGCGTTAGCTCTAACCGGCGACACCAGCATCAGGGTTGCAAGCGGCGCGAGAACCGCCGCGACGACGATTGTCAGATGAACAATTTTGCTCCGCATTTCGAGGCCTCCTTCGTCCCCCGACCTCGGCTATCCCACATCCTAAGACGTGTCGGAAAGCGGTTCAATCGAATTGACCATCACGTAAGGCCGGTAGCAGGCGTCTAGACCATTAACACCGCCGCGCCGGCGATGCGGCCGTCACTCAGATCGAACAGCGCCTCGTCGGCGCGACGGAGCGGATACTCGGGCGTCGTCACGTCGATATGGTGCTGGCCCGCAAACGAGAGAAATTCCCGCGCGTCGTTGCGGGTGTTGGAAGTCACCGACCGCACCTGGCGCTCCTGGAAGAGGTGGCGTTCGTAGTTCAACGCAGGAATCTCGCTGAGATAGATGCCCGCAATGGCCAAGGTGCCGCCGCGGTCGAGTGCCTCGAGCGCGGGCAGTACTAGATCGCCCACGGGTGCGAACAGGATCGCCGCATCCAATGGCACCGGCGGGCGATCGGTGGCGGCCTGCGCCGACGCCGCCCCGAGCGACAGCGCCAACTCGCGGGCTTGCTCGCCGCGTGTCATCACGTGCACCTCCGCGCCCTGCGCGAGAGCCACCTGCGCGGTGAGATGTGCGCTGCCACCGAACCCGTAGATACCGAGACGGCCACCTGCGGGTAGGTCAGCCCGTAGCAGCGAGCGGTAGCCGATGATGCCGGCACACAGCAGCGGGGCCAGTTCGGTGTCGGAGTACCCCGCAGGCAGATGGTGCGCGAACGCCGCAGGGACGGTGGCGAATTCGGCGTAGCCACCGTCGGCGTCCCAGCCGGTGTAGCGAGATTCGGGACACAGGTTCTCCTGCCCGCTGAGACAGAATTTGCAGTGTCCACAGGTGTGCCGCAGCCATGCGATGCCGACGCGATCACCGACGGCGAACTCGTCTCCGGCATCCTGGCCAATCGCAGCGACCTCCCCAACCACCTCGTGGCCGGGGATCACTCCCTGCCGGTGCACAGGTAGGTCACCCTCGGCGACGTGCAGATCGGTGCGGCACACACCGCACGCGTGCACGGCGACAAGAAGTTCACCCGATCCCGGTTGCGGCACGTCGACGGTGACGCGGTCCAGAGGATGGGTGGCCATCGGGCCAGGTTGTCGAACCCGCCACGCGCTCATCGTTGGGGCGGCCATCCCCCTATGGTGCTCGCCCGCCGAGAGTTATGCGCCCGCTACGTCTTTGTCTTGCGGAACAATCCAACCACCCACAACAGGATGACTGCGCCGAGAAGCGACACGAAGAATGTGAACCACCGCCGGCCCGCTTCGACGTCGACTCCGAGCCAACTGAGGAGCATTCCACCGATGAATCCGCCGACGATGCCGATCACGATGTTCATCAGAATGCCCGAACCGCCGCCCTTGACGATCTTTCCCGCGAGCCATCCCGCGATCGCTCCGATGATGATGTACGCCACCCAGCTCACCGCGGTGGGCGGGGCGAATGCCAAATACTGAGTTGCCGCAGTCACGTCCATCGCAGATCTCCCTGCCTTCGCCGGCCGTGGCCAGCGGGCCGCTGGACCACGCTTGTAGGTATACCGGACGAGGGTAACGAAATGGTTTGCTAAATGGGCACGATCGTCAATTGTTTCCGCAGGTCACGCGCCTCCATGTTCGTAGCGAAAATCCCGATTCCCAATCGGTCACGACGGCAAACCTGGAGATCACACAGCGGCCGCGACGCGACCACACCGTCATCGACCTCGCACCGGGTAGGGCACGGTAGGCGAAGATGGGGTGAAGGATGAAAGCGCTTGTTGCACTTGCGATTTGCGCGCGCACCAACGAGCGGTATCGCACTGGCGGCTCCTGCAAACGGGTGGACGCCGTGGGGCGGCGGCACCGACTGCTTCCTGGCTAACGTCAACGATCTCGAGGGCCAGCAGCCGTTCGTCGGTCCCTGAAAACCCAACCGCCGGTTAGTCGTTAGCCCGGCAGCATTCCGGGTGCGCTGCCCGGGTCAACCGGCACCGGCACGCCGACGTTGGGCCTCTGGCCTGGCGCATTCGTGCCGCCCGCAGGTGGCGGAGGCGCATTGGGGTCCGGCTCTGGCGGAGGCGGCGGCGTCCATGGCCGGATCGACTGCGCCAGCGTGATTGCCTCGCTCGTCGGCACCGGGTTGGTGGCCGTGCCCAGCCAGACGACGAACCAACGCTCGGGTGCACGCTGACCCCGCGGCGCGCCTGCAGGCGTTGGCGCACCGACCACACCCGCCCAGATCTGGCCGACGGGCTTATTCGGGTCGGTGAACTTCACCTCGTAGTACGACGCGACACCCTCCATGCCGCCCGCATTGAGCGGGACGGTTTGTTGATTGACGCGGGTGCCGGGGAACGGCATGAAGAACTCACCCATGTCCGACGCGAGCCGCTGGGCCGCCTTGGTGTTGTCGGGCTCGGCGCCTGCGAACAGCTTCAGGTCGAGTCGTCCGAGCAGAACGCTGGTGTCACTGGGCGGCTGCGGGGGCTCCGGCGCGCCCGCAGGTGCCGGCGGCGGAATCTTGTTCAACAACGCCTGCCCGTAGGAAAGCTGTGTCGCGTCGGCCACTTTCCAGCCCGCTGGCACCACATAGCTGAAGCCGCCGGCGGCGTTGGTGACGCGGCCCGGCTCCAGCGCAGGCGGAGGTGGCGGTGCGTTGGGGTCGGCAGGCGCAGGTGGCGGTGCGTTGGGATCGGCAGGCGGAGGCGGCGGCGCGTTGGGGTCAGCAGGCGGCGCCGGTGCCGGAGCCCCGGGAGGCGGCGGGCCATTCAGGAACGTGTTGCCCGACGGCGGCGGAGGCGGAGGCGGCGTCGTCGGATCGGCATTGGCCGTCGGCAGCGTCAGCGCCACCACGGTGGCACCGGTCAGCGCCGCGATCGCGAGCGTCTTCGAGAGGCCCTTGCGGTGTTGAGATATCGCGTCCGGCTGATTCATGGGGAAGAAACTACCGTGTTACGGCCGTGACGCAAGTGCGAGTTGCTCAAATAGTGCTTAGCTGAGAGATTGCTGTCGGCAAAAGAGTCGCTGAGAGTAGCCCCTGTATGCGATTGCTGGCATGAGAAGGTACCCGCGCGTGGCGCAGGTTGATCGAATCCACTTGCCCCCGTGGCGTTTGGTCGATTCAAGCCCTTGATCGCATCGT
>JAVXWV010000110.1:0-6166 GCA_032230775.1 Mycobacterium sp.
GTCGGCGTGGGTGTCCATGCTGACCTCGGACGCGATCACGTCGAGCACCGTGCGGTCGGTGTCGATCACGAACGTCGTCCTCTTGACCGGCATGAACTTTCCGAGCAGCCCACGCTTGACGCCGAACAGAGTCGCGACAGTGCCGTCGCTGTCCGACAGACGCGGGTAGTCGAAGCTTTGCTTGTCGGCGAACTTCGCCTGCTTCTCAACGGGATCGGTGCTGATGCCGACGCGGCTGGCGCCGACAGAGGCGAACTCCGAAGCCAGGTCGCGGAAGTGGCAGGCCTCCTTGGTGCAGCCGGGCGACAGCGCCGCGGGATAGAAGAACAGCACGATCGGGCCGTTGGCGAGAAGCTCTGTGAGGCTTCGCACAGTGCCCGTTTGGTCCGGCAGTTTGAACTCGGCTACCTGGTCACCACGTTTCATGTGTGTCACGCTACGCCGGTCGCCCAAGACCGGTCTGGGAGGATTGTTCCGTGCAATCGACCGCCAACCTCGCCATCACCACGTCGCGCGAGGACTTCCGGGCGCTGGCTGCCGGGCACCGCGTGGTGCCGGTGACCCGCAAGGTGCTCGCCGACAGTGAGACCCCGCTGTCGGCGTACCGCAAGCTGGCCGCCAACCGGCCGGGGACGTTCTTGCTGGAGTCGGCCGAGAACGGCCGGTCATGGTCGCGTTGGTCGTTCATCGGTGCGGGCGCGCCCTCCGCGTTGACGGTCCGCGACGGCGAGGCGGTGTGGCTGGGTGCCACGCCGCAGGACGCACCGCGCGGCGGCGAACCATTGCACGCGCTGCGCGCGACGCTCGAGCTGCTGAAGACCGAGCCGGTGGCAGGCCTGCCGCCGCTATCCAGCGGCCTGGTCGGGTTCTTCGCGTACGACATGGTGCGACGGCTGGAGCGGCTACCTGAGCTTGCGGTTGACGACCTCGGGCTGCCCGACATGCTGCTGCTGTTGGCCACCGACATCGCCGCCGTCGATCACCACGAGGGCACCATCACGCTGATCGCCAATGCGGTGAACTGGAATGGCACGGACGAGCGCGTCGACTGGGCGTACGACGACGCCGTCGCCCGGCTGGACGTGATGACCGCGGCGCTGAGTGAGCATCTGCCGTCGACGGTGGCCACGTTCAGCCGTCCCGAGCCGTTGCATCGCTCGCAGCGCACGCTCGAGGAGTACCGGGCGATCGTCGAGAAACTCGTCGGCGACATCGAGGCAGGCGAGGCGTTCCAGGTGGTGCCGTCGCAGCGGTTCGAGATGGACACCGACGCCGACCCGCTCGACGTGTACCGGATGCTGCGGGCGACCAACCCCAGCCCGTACATGTACCTGTTGAGGGTGCCCAATGATGCGGGCGGACTGGACTTTTCGATCGTCGGATCCAGCCCGGAGGCGCTGGTCACGGTCAAGGACGGCAGGGCGACGACGCATCCAATCGCGGGCACCCGGTGGCGCGGGCAGACCGAGGAAGAGGACCTGCTGCTCGAGAAGGAGCTGGCCGAGGACGAGAAGGAGCGCGCCGAGCACCTGATGCTGGTCGACCTCGGGCGCAACGACCTTGGCCGGGTCTGCCAGCCGGGAACCGTGCGCGTCGAGGACTACAGCCACATCGAGCGCTACAGCCACGTCATGCACCTGGTGTCGACGGTGACGGGGTTGCTCGCCGACGGTAAGACGGCGCTGGACGCCGTGACCGCCTGCTTCCCCGCGGGCACGTTGTCGGGCGCGCCGAAGGTGCGGGCGATGGAACTGATCGAGGAGGTCGAGAAGACACGCCGCGGCCTCTACGGCGGCGTGCTGGGTTATCTGGACTTCGCAGGCAACGCCGACTTCGCGATCGCCATCCGCACCGCGCTGATGCGTGACGGCACGGCGTATGTGCAGGCCGGCGGGGGAGTCGTGGCCGACTCGAACGGCCCATACGAGTACACCGAAGCGGCGAACAAGGCCAAGGCGGTCCTGAGCGCGATCGCCGCGGCGGAAACGCTGACCGACCCGTGACGCGCTTTGCGCCGCTGCTGCTGGTGCTTTCCGCTGCCGCGTTGTGGGGGGCGTCGCGAATGGTGTGGGTCGACGTGCAGTCGTTCGACGGGCTCGGCCAGCCCAAGACCACGGCGTTGACCGGGGGCACGTGGTCGACGGCGCTCGTACCGCTGGCGGCCATCCTGTTGGTTGCGGCCATCGCTCCGATTGCGGTACGGGGCTGGCGACTGGGGGTGCTGGCCGTGGTAATCGCCGGAATGAGCGCCGTGATGGGTTACCTGGCGATCAGCCTGTGGGTTATCCGCGACGTCGCCGTTCGCGCCGTTCACCTCGCCGGGGTGCCCGCGGCCGATCTGGTGGGCACCCAGCGCCACTACGGTGGCGCGATTCTGACGTTGGTGGCCGCGGTTAGCACCCTCGTGGGGGCGGTGCTGCTCTTGCGGTCGGTCGCCAAACCGCGGCCGGAGGTCGACCGGTACGAGCGCCGCAGACAGGCACAGTCACCCTCGGGCGACGCCGATGCATCCGAGCGGGTGATGTGGGACGCGCTTGACGAGGGGCGGGACCCGACCGATCCGGACAACAAGGGTCGGTGATCGATCGTGCTGTGGTGGCGGCTACCCTTCGATGAAGATCAACCGCGCTCACAGGAAGGACTGCGACGGGTATGAGTTCGGTGACCGTGCTCGACTCCATCATCGAGGGAGTCCGCGCCGACGTTGCCGCCCGTGAGGCCGTCACTCCCCTCGCCGAGATCAAGGAGATGGCGAAGGACGCGCCACCGCCGCTGAACGTGATGGCCGCGCTGCGCGAACCGGGTATCGGTGTCATCGCGGAAGTGAAGCGAGCGAGCCCGTCCCGCGGTGAGCTCGCATCGATCTCCGATCCCGCCGAGCTTGCCCGCGCGTACGAGGACGGCGGAGCGCGCATCATCAGCGTGCTGACCGAGCAGCGCCGGTTCAACGGCTCGCTCGACGACCTGGACGCGGTGCGTGCGGCGGTGTCAATTCCGGTGTTGCGCAAGGACTTTATTATCCGGCCGTATCAGATTCACGAGGCCCGCGCGCACGGCGCCGACATGCTGCTGCTGATCGTCGCAGCGCTGGAGCAGCCGGTATTGGAGTCGATGCTCGAACGCACCGAGTCGCTTGGCATGACGGCGCTCGTCGAGGTGCACACCGAGGAGGAGGCCGACCGCGCGTTGCAGGCGGGCGCGAAGGTCATCGGCGTCAACGCGCGTGACCTCAAGACGCTTGACGTCGATCGGGATTGCTTCGCGCGCATCGCACCGGGACTGCCGAGCAATGTCATTCGCGTCGCCGAGTCGGGGATACGCGGCACCGCCGATCGCTTGCGTATGCCGGGGCGGGCGCCGATGCGGTGCTCGTCGGCGAGGGCCTGGTCACCAGTGGCGATCCTCGCAGCGCCGTAGCCGATTTGGTCACCGCAGGCACGCACCCGTCGTGCCCCAAACCCTCACGCTGACAAGTGGCGGATCTCGCCGGCCCAGAGCTGCCGCGTTCCAGCGCGGCCGTGGCCGAACCCACCGTCCATGATCCCGACGCGGGTGGCCATTTCGGTGTGTACGGAGGACGATTCGTTCCCGAGGCACTGATGGCCGTGATCGAGGAAGTCACTGCCGCGTATGAAAAGGCCCGCGGCGACCAGACTTTCCTCGACGAACTTGACCGGCTGCAGCGGCACTACAGTGGCAGGCCGTCGCCCCTTTACGAAGCGGAGCGACTCAGTGACCACGCCGGTGGCGCCCGCATCTTCCTGAAACGAGAAGACCTCAACCACACCGGATCTCACAAGATCAACAATGTGCTGGGTCAGGCGCTGCTTGCGCGACAGATGGGCAAGAAGCGGGTGATCGCCGAGACGGGCGCCGGACAGCACGGGGTGGCCACCGCGACGGCGTGCGCACTGCTTGGACTCGACTGTGTCATCTACATGGGCGCCGTCGACACCGCGCGGCAGGCGCTGAACGTGGCGCGGATGCGGCTGCTCGGAGCGCGGGTGGTATCGGTCGAGGCCGGCTCCAAGACCCTGAAGGACGCGATCAACGAGGCGTTCCGTGACTGGGTCACCAACGCGGACAACACCTACTACTGCTTCGGCACCGCCGCGGGCCCGCATCCGTTCCCTACGATGGTGCGCGACTTTCAGCGGGTGATCGGGCTGGAAGCACGAGTGCAGATTGTCGATCAGGCAGGCCGGTTGCCCGACGCGGTGGCGGCATGCGTCGGAGGCGGGTCGAATGCGATCGGTATTTTCCACGCCTTCATCGACGATCCGGGAGTCCGGCTGGTCGGCTACGAGGCCGCGGGTGACGGCGTCGAAACCGGTCGTCACGCAGCGACCTTCGCCGGTGGCTCGCCGGGTGCATTTCAGGGGTCGTTCTCGTATCTGCTGCAGGACGAAGACGGGCAGACCATCGAATCACATTCGATCTCAGCGGGTTTGGACTACCCGGGGGTCGGCCCGGAGCACGCCTTCCTGAAGGACACCGGCCGTGCGGAGTACCACCCGATCACTGATACCGAGGCGATGGATGCGTTCTCGCTGTTGTGCAAGACAGAGGGCATCATCCCCGCGATCGAGTCCGCGCACGCTGTCGCAGGCGCTTTGAAGCTTGGCGTCGAGTTGGGCTGTGGATCGATCATCGTGGTGAACATGTCGGGCCGCGGCGATAAGGATGTCGAGACGGCCGCCAAGTGGTTCAATCTGTTGGACGGTGCTTCATGAGCCGGCTTGCTTCGTTGTTCGACGGGTGCCGCGCGGAGGGCCGTTCGGCGTTGATCGGCTACCTGCCGACCGGATTCCCCGACGTGCCGACGTCGATTTCGGCAATGACTGCGATGGTCGAATCCGGTTGCGACATCATCGAGGTCGGCATCGCGTACTCGGATCCGGGGATGGACGGACCCGTTATTGCAGCGGCGGCCGAGGCGGCGCTGCGAGGCGGCGTGCGGGTGCGTGATGCGCTGGCGGCAGTCGAAGCGATCAGCAAGGCCGGCGGGCGGCCGGTCGTGATGACGTACTGGAACCCGGTGTTGCGGTGGGGCGTCGACGCGTTTGCGCGGGACCTGGCCTCTGCGGGTGGGCTCGGGATGATCACGCCTGACTTGATTCCCGATGAGGCATCGGAATGGCTGTCGGTATCGGAAGCACACGATCTGGACCGGATTTTCCTGGTGGCACCGTCGTCGACACCGGAGCGGCTGGCGGCGACGGTCCAAGCGTCACGCGGATTCGTCTACGCCGCTTCGACAATGGGAGTGACGGGTGCTCGTGATGCGGTGTCGGTGGCGGCGCCCGAACTGGTGAGCCGGGTGAAGGCGGTGTCAGACATTCCGGTCGGTGTCGGGCTGGGCGTGCGGTCGCGTGAGCAGGCGGCGCAGATCGGCGCCTACGCTGACGGGGTGATTGTGGGGTCGGCGCTCGTGTCAGCGTTGAAGGACGGAATTCCGGCGGTGCGGTCGTTGACCGTGGAACTCGCCGACGGTGTACGGCAGAGGATTACTGCGTGACGACGACAGTCCTGGCTTATATTCCCAGTCCCTCGCAAGGCGTTTGGCATCTGGGCCCGATACCGCTCCGCGCATATGCGCTGTTCATCATCGTGGGCATCGTGGCTGCACTGGTGCTCGGTGACCGCCGTTGGGTTGCCCGTGGTGGCCAACCTGGGGTCATCTACGACATCGCATTGTGGGCGGTGCCGTTCGGTTTGGTCGGTGGCCGGCTGTATCACGTCATCACCGACTGGCGGACCTACTTCGGTGACGACGGAGCGGGGCTGGCCGGGGCGCTGCGAATCTTGGATGGCGGCCTTGGCATCTGGGGCGCGGTGGCGCTTGGCGGCGTCGGCGCGTGGATAGGGTGTCGCCAGCACGGCATTCCATTGCCCGCGTTCGGGGATGCGATTGCCCCGGGAATAGTTCTGGCGCAGGCGATTGGCCGGCTGGGCAACTATTTCAACCAGGAGTTGTACGGACGACCGACGACGCTGCCGTGGGGCCTGGAGATCTTTGAACGCCGCGACGCCGACGGTGCGCTCGACTCGTTGAACGGTGTCTCGACGGGCCAGCTGGTCGCGGTGGTCCATCCGACGTTCCTGTACGAATTGCTGTGGAATGTCTTGGTTTTCGTCGTGCTGATCTGGGTCGACAAGCGATTCA
>JAVXWV010000136.1:0-3070 GCA_032230775.1 Mycobacterium sp.
GCGCCGGTGCCGATCACGGCGACTCGCTTGCCGGTGAAGTCGTAGTCGTGATCCCAGCGGGCACTGTGGATCTTGTGGCCTTCATACGTGTCGAGGCCGCGAATGCCGGGCCATTTGTGGTCAGGCAGCGGCCCGGATGCCATCACCACGGTGCGGGCCTGGAACTTCTTGCGGCCTTTGGTCTTCAGAGTCCAGACGCCCTGGGTTTCGTCGAAGACCAGCTCGTTGACCTCCACTCCGAACTCGATCTTCGGTTCCAGGCCGGAATTGCTGACCATGTTCTCGATGTGGCGACAGATCTCGTCAGCGGGAGAGTAGGCCCGCGACCATGACGGGTTCTTGACGAACGAGTACGAGTACAGCAGCGACGGGACATCGCATGCCGCACCGGGATAAGTGTTGTCCCGCCAGGTTCCACCGACACGGTTGGAGCGCTCCAGGATGACGAAGTCGTCGACGCCTGCCTCGCTGAGTTTGATCGCCGCGCCGATTCCGGTGAAACCGGCGCCGACAATGAGCGTGTCGTATACGCGATTTGGCATGTCAGGCCGCCGGCTCATGGGTGACCTCGTTGACCCAGGTGGGTACCGACGGCAGCATCGGCCGCGGGTACCGATCGGACAGCCAGACCATTGAGTTGGCGAGCAGGTGGTACGGGTGCCGCGGGTTGGTGACCACTCCGGCGAAGCGCCGCAGGAACAGGTACGTCGGCACCCGCCTGGTGGATTCGCCGCGATCGCCGAGTTCCTTGAATCGCTTCACGGCCCTGTACAGCCGCTCTGGCTCCATGCCCATGGCGGAGATTTCGTTGCGGATCCTGTTGATCAGCGGTGCACCGATCACCGCGCCGATGATGAGGCCGGGGGTGGCATTGTGGCCGACGAAGTCGATCAACAGTCGTCGGATCTTGGCATGCCCGATCATGTCGAGCACCTCGAAATCGACAACGAGGTGCCGCGACTCGTCGTTGTTGATCTTCTCGAAGACCTTGTGGCACACCGGGTCGGACACCTCGTCGAGCAGGAACTTCAGCAGCGCGCCGTCGAGGGCGACCTCCAGCATCGGGATCACCGTGCCGAGCAGCGACAGCGGCATGTCGTCCGCCCACCGGTCCAGCCAATCGATGGCGAGCCGGATGTTGACGTTGGGTTCGGGGACCTCGCCTTCCTCGAGCATCCCCCACCGCTTCATCAGCGCGAGCTCGGCGTTCGCGTGACGCTGTTCCTCGGCGTGGAAGTAGCGGTAGATCTCAGCGATCGTCGGCGTCGGGGCCTTCTTGGCCAGCGCCGCGAACCCGCGGGCGCCGATGTTCTCGATCCAGCAGAGGTCGGCCATGAAGGCCTTCAGCTGTGGGCGTTGTTCGTCGGTGATCTGTTCGGCACCCGGTGCGTCCCAGTCGATGTCGGCCAGTGCCCACTGACGGTCCTTGATCTTGTCCAGCATGGCTTCCATGTCGATCTTGGATTTGGGGGCCATTCTTACCTCCTAGGTCGTCACACGAGTAGCGAGGCCGACGGCGCGGGTATACACCGTCGGAGTGAAACGTTTGATGCCCCAGCCGATCCGGGCGTCGGGCTGCGGCATGCAGTAGAGGCCGCCGCGGTCGAGGGTGTCCAGGCAGGTACGTGCCACCCGTTCCGGGGAGAAGCCGGTCCAGCGCATCAGCCGGCTCGCCATCTGTGTCGACTTGTCCGAGATCCGGCCGGATTCGACGATGTTGGTCTTGACGAATGTCGGGCACAGCACCGTGACGTTCACTCCGGTGCCGCTCAGTTCGGCCGCAAGGGTTTCCGACAGCGACAGCACGCCTGCCTTGCTGACGTTGTAGGCCGCCATGCCTGGTGCCGCGCCGAAGGCGGCGGCCGAGGCGACGTTGATGATGCCGCCTGGTTGGCCTGACTCGCGAAGGATCGGTGCGAACACGTGGCACCCGTGAATCGGGCCCCACAGGTTGACGTTCAGCACCCAGTTCCAGTCGTCGAGGTCCACCTCGCCGATCGGCAGGCCGCCCGCGCCGACGCCCGCGTTGTTGATCACCACCGTCGGGGCACCGCCGAACCAGTCCTGCGCGTCTGCAGCCAGGCAACCCACGTCGTCGATCTGTGCGACGTCACAGCGCAATGCCAGTGCCTTACCGCCCTCGATGCCGATCGCGTCCGCTGTTGCCTTGGCGGCGTTTTCGTCGATGTCGCTGCACACCACCCGGCCGCCACGCTTGGCGAGCTCGACGGCGAAGGCCGCGCCGATGCCGCTGCCCGCGCCGGTGATGACGGCGGCGGCGTTGCGGCTTCGCTTGTCCGATCCGAAGAGTCCCATGTCGATTACCCCGCTGCCTTGTCGATTCTGGTGTCGCGCAGGGCGTGCGCGATGAAGCCGGCGATATGCCGCATGGCGGGCCTTGCCTCGGGGGTCATCCTCGGCAGGGCTTGGAAGACGTGCACCTGGTCGGGCCAGATCTGCAGCTCGCACTCGCCGCCCGCGGTGCGGATGTCGTCCGAGAGGGCGATTGCGTCGGCGGCCAGCATCTCGGCTCCGCCCGCCTGGATCAGCGTGGGGGGCAGAGCGCGCCCCGCGGCGACATCGAGCTTCAGTCGGGGATGACTGGAATCGATTCCCGCACAGTACAACTCGATGAGTCGGACTGCGTCGCGGGAGCGGATAGCCGGATCTTGGCGCAACCGTTCTCGGGTGCGGGCGAGGGTGAAGGTCAGGTCCACCACGGGGGAGAGCAACACCAGCGCGGACGGGTGGACGACGTCGGGTTGCAGAAGCAGGTCGACGGACAGATGCCCGCCTGCGGAGTCGCCTGCGACGATGGTCTTCTCGGGCGCCAGCCCGAGATCGTGCGTCAGCCAGTCCCAGCCCGAGCGGACATCGTCTGCGGCGCTGGGGAATCGATGGCGCGGTGCCAGCCGGTAGTCGACGCTGAACACCGGCAGTCCGGTCAGGCGGGAGAGCCACGAGGTCAGCCTGCGATGGGTGCGCGGTGAGCAGAGGACGTAGCCGCTGCCGTGGACGAAATAGATTGCGGTATCGGCCCGATCGCGCGGTACCCCGGCGCCGTAGACCC
>JAVXWV010000151.1:0-9367 GCA_032230775.1 Mycobacterium sp.
GACGCCGACGGCGAGCGCGTCGAGTACTTCTTTCTGGACACCTCGACTCCCGGCTTCAGCGTCAGGTCCGAGCAGGAGTTCATGGGCCTGAAGGGCGCCAAAATCGGCGCACTGACGTTCGACCACGTCCTCGTTCCTCGGGAGCAGATGCTGAACCTCGCCGAGGACGTCGACACCGAGTTCGAGGTCAACCGCCCCGCCCGCATGTACATCGTCTCCGCGCCTGCGCTCGCCATCGCCAAGCTCTGCACGCACTGGTCGCGCGAGTTCGTCAACCGGCGGTCCATCGACGGGCTGCCGCTCGGCGAGTACGACGAGATCCAGCGCATCGTCGCCGCGACGCTGGCTGACGCCTTCGCCATCGAGAGCGTCGTGGAGTGGTGCCTGCTGGGCGAGTCGCGCGAGGGCCCAGACGATTTCCGGTTGGAGCAGAGCGCGGCCAAGAACATCACCTCGGTAGCCTGCTGGCGCGTCGTCGACCGCACGGTGTCGCTACTGGCCGCAGAGGGCCTGGAGACGGCGCGCAGCAAAGCCGCCCGGGCAGCGCAGCCGCTGCCCGTCGAGCGCGCCCTGCGCGACGCGCGCGCCCTTCGCATCGCTGGCGGCGTCGACTTCCTGCTCGACAAGTACTTCGGTGAAACCGTGGTGCTGGCCCGGGTGCAGGAGGCAGACGGTCTGGACCAGACCGAGGGCTCGCCCAGCGCGCCCGACGTGCTCTCCCCGCGTAACCGCGAGCACCTGCGCTTCGTCGAAGCCGAGATCTCGGCCTTCCCGGGAGCCTGCCGCGGCTTACTTTCCGGGAGGCAGCTACCAGACCGCGTCCCCATCCACGTGAACCGGATCGCGAACGAGCTGCTCACGATGTCGGTGACACTGTCGCGGGCGGCCACACTTGCGGCGGCGGGCCACGCCGATGTCCAGGACCTGGCCGACGTCTACTGCGCCGCAGCCCGCCACCGCCTCGCGGACTGGTGGCGGCAGGCGTCGAACGACGACGACCCGGACTACGGCGGGGTCGCGGTCAACTGGCTGCAGGACGGCCGGCCCGAGCTGCTGCTCGGCGATGTGCTCACTTCTCTGCCGCCCGCCGGCGTGATGGAGCAGGTGCAGTGACTGATCCTGAGACCGACGCCGGCGAGCTCATCGCGGTCGTCGGGATGACGGCGAGGTTCCCCGGCGCGGCGAATCTCGAAGAATACTGGGCGAACCTGATCGGCGGCGTCGAGTCGCTGACGGTCTTCCCAACCGACCAGCCCGTGGACCACGTCCCCACTGCAGGCGTGGTCGAGGACGCCGACCTCTTCGACGCCGCGTTCTTCGGATGCTCTCCCGCCGAGGCGCTAATCCTGGATCCGCAACAACGCCTGTTCCTGGAGTGCGCCTGGGAGGCTCTCGAGGACGCGGGCTGCGACCCCAGCACCTACCCGGGGGCGATCGGTGTCTACGGGGGCAGCACCGAGACCGGTTACCTGGGGAGGCTTCTCTCTCAGCGCGAGCGCCTGCCGGCGGTGTCCGACTTCCAGCTCAGGGTGGCGACCGGTATCGACTTCCTCACAAGCAGGGTCGCCTACAAGCTCGGATTGAGCGGACCCGCCGTCACCGTCCAGACTGCGTGCTCGACGTCGCTGGTCGCTATCCATCTGGCCGCCCAAGCGCTGCTGGGGGGCGAGTGCGACATGGCCCTGGCGGGCGGCGCCACCGTGACCGCCCCGGCCGAGCCCGGTGACTACGACGAGGGTGGCATCGTCTCGCGCGACGGCCACTGCCGGACCTTCGACGCCGACGCGGGCGGGACCGTGACCGGCAACGGCGTGGGCATCGTCGTCCTCAAGCGGTTGGCGGACGCGCTCGCCGACGGCGACCAGGTCCGCGCGGTCCTTCTGGGGTCGGCGGTGAACAACGATGCGTCGGTGAAGGTCGGCTTCACGGCGCCTGGCGTCGACGGGCAGGCGAAGGTGATCCGCGCCGCGCAATTGGTGGCCCAGGTCGAGGCGGACACCATCACTTACGTCGAGGCGCACGGCACCGCGACTCCCCTCGGCGATCCCGTAGAGGTCGCGGCGCTGACACAGGCGTTCCGGGAGAGCACCGACCGCCGCGGGTTCTGCCTGCTTGGCTCGGTGAAGACCAACATCGGCCACGCCGACGCGGCGGCGGGAGTGGCCGGGTTCATCAAGACCGTTCTCGCCGTCGAGCAGGGACTCATCCCTCCCACCTTGCATTTCCGGCGGCCCAACCCACAGCTCGAGCTCGAGACCAGCCCGTTCGCGGTCAACACCACGCTGAACGAGTGGAAGCCGGCCGGCTTCCCGAGGCGGGCCGGGGTGAGCGCGTTCGGAATCGGCGGCACGAATGCCCATGCGATCCTCGAGGAGCCGCCGCCGCGTCACACCGACCTGTCCGGGCCGCGCCATCTGCTGGTGCTGTCGGCCCGAACGCGCCCGGCGCTGGAGGAGGCCACCTCGAGGCTCGCCCGGCACCTCGGCGGCCACCCGGAGCTGCCCCTGGCGGACGTGGCGTGGACGCTCCAGGTGGGCAGGAAGGCGCATGCCCACCGCCGGATCCTTGTCTGCGACTCGCACCAGGACGCGGTGCAGGAGCTGGGCGTGCCGGGGGCCGGCCGGGCAATCACGTCCGAGCGCGAGCCCAACGAGCGGCCGGTCGTCTTCATGTTCCCGGGCCAGGGTGGGCAGCACGTGGGCATGGGCCGAGAGCTGTACGAGACGGAGCCCACGTTCCGCGAGGAGGTCGACAGGGCCTGCGAACTCGCCACGCCCGACCTCGGGCTCGACCTGCGCAGCGTGCTGTACCCGCCGCGGGGCGACGCTGCGGCCGCCGAGGAGGCAGCCGTCCTGCTTCGCCGGATGAGCGTCGGTCAGCCGGCAGTCTTCACCGTGGAGTATGCGCTGGCGCGGCTCTGGATGCGTTGGGGCGTAACGCCCGCCGCGGTCGTCGGGCACAGCCTGGGGGCGTTCGCGGCGGCCTGCGTGGCCGGCGTCCTCTCCCTGCCCCAGGCGGTCCAGCTCGTGGTCGGCCGCGGCAAGTTGCTCGACAGCCTGCCGTCGGGCGCCATGCTGGCGGTCCCGCTGCCCGAGTCCGAGGTCGTGCCGCTGCTGGGCGACGAGCTCTCGTTGGCCGTGATCAACGGACCGGCGCAGTCGGTGGTGTCCGGTCCAGCCGGTTGTATCGAGCGGCTCGAGGAGCGGCTCACCAGAGACGGAGTCGACGCCCGGCGCCTCAAGATCTCGACCGCCGGTCACTCCTCACTGGTCGAGCCGATCGCCCCGGCCTTCGAAGCGGCGGTCGCCCAGACAGTGCTGTCCGACCCCGCCATTCCCTTTCTGTCCGATACCACCGGCACCTGGACCGCTCCCGGGGAGCTGACAGAACCGCGGTACTGGACGGCGCACCTGCGCAAGACGGTGCGCTTCTCGGACGCGCTATCGGCCCTGTCGGCCCAACCGGACCGAGTGCTCCTGGAGGTGGGGCCCGGGCAGACGCTGGCCACGCTGGCTCGCCAGCACCCTGGACTGGGCGAAAGCCACGACGTCGTTCAGAGCCTGCCCCATCCGTCGGAGGAAACCTCGGAGCTGCACTCGCTGCTTACTGCTGCGGGACGGCTCTGGCTGACCGGGGTACCGATCTCGTGGCCGGGACTCTACGAGGGCCAACGACGCGGCAAGGTCGCGCTTCCGACGTACCCCTTCCAGCGCCAGCGGTTCCTGGTCGCGCCGCTGGACGGCGTGCACGAGTCCGCGCCGGTGACTGCCGATGCAGGGGGTTACGCCGGAATTGAAATGGCCACGCTGCCAGAACCGGACGGTGCGTACGAGCGGGCCGTCGACGACGCCGAGACGGAGGTCCAGCGCACCCTTAAGGCCATCTTCAGGCAGGTACTGGGGGTAACGCGACTGACCCTTCACGACAGCTTCTTCGACATCGGAGGTGACTCACTGATCGCAGCGCAGCTGATGGCTATGGTGTCGAAGGCGTTTTCGATCGAGGCTCCGGCCAGGACCATCTACGAGGCTCCAACCGTCGCCGACCTCGCCGCGCTCGTCGAGGCCCGGGGCGTCGGTCAGCCCGACGAGACACCCAGTGGGCAAAAGAGCGACGAGAGTGCTCGTGCCTCCGGCCGGTGGCTCGCGTGCCGGGAACGGCGTCCGGAGGCGAAGTACCGGCTCTACTGCTTCCCGCACAGCGGAGGTTCGGCCGGCGAGTTCGTCGTTTGGGCGGACGAGCTGCCTGAGGTGGAGGTGCTCGGCATCCAGCTGCCCGGCCGAGGCGCCCGGTTAAACGAGCCCGCTTTCACCCGGATGGGACCGCTGGTCGATGCCATCGTGGCGGAGGTCACGTTCGATGGGCCGTTCGCCTTCTTCGGTCACAGCCTCGGAGCGCTGGTCGCCTACGAGGTGGCCAGGGTCCTGCACGCCACCGGCCGGCCCCAGCCGGACCGGCTTTTCGCATCCGCCTGTCCGGCTCCGCACCTGCCCCGCACCGACTCGCCGATCCACCAGCTGCCCGACGAAGAGCTAGCCGCCTTGATCAACCAGGAGTACGCATCCTTGCCCGCCGAGATCATGGAGAACCCTGATCTGCTACGTCTGGTCCTTCCCGCCCACCGCTCCGACTTCGAGGTCGTGGAGACCTACGAGTACCACGCCGGAGAGCCGCTGGATTGTCCTGTCACTGTGATTGGGGGAACCGAGGACGAGCTGACAGAATCGGAGCTGGCCGCCTGGGGCCGGCACACTGCCACACCGTTGGATCTCCAGCTACTGCCCGGCGGCCACTTCTATCTTCGCGAGCAGCGGGAGCGGTTGCTGCAGCTCGTGAGGGAGAGGCTCAGCTGAGCCCGACATACCCAGTACGTCGAGCAGGCCGTTGAGGGCGTCGTAGACGGACTCGCTCAACTCCCTCATCTAGGGAGTGTCAAGGATCAACCGAAGTAGGTGTAAAGCATCAGCCGAAACATGTCAGCCACCAGCCGAAGCCGAAGCGTCGAGTCTCAGCCGAGGTCATACTTTTTGTGGTGCGCCGTCAGGGTTTCGAACCCCGGACCCGCTGATTAAGAGTCAGCTGCTCTACCAACTGAGCTAACGGCGCTGCGTGTGCGACGATAACAGGCCCTACGGCACAGGGTGAAATCGTTACTCATGCCGTTGCTGGGACTGACGCCGTGGTTGTGCCCCCAGCTAAATTTGCCCTTAGACTGCTGCCAACAATTGTCGATGTGCTGAGTCTTGGTTGCGAAGTGGAGCAAAGAATGTGGCAGGTCAAGAAGGTGGCCCGGCCGCGTCGTATGCGTGCCTGGTTGACGGCGATCGCGGTGGTTCCCGCCCTCGTACTCGGGCTCTCCGCGTGCAACAAGAGCCCTGCCCCGCCGCAGCCCCAGGTCATCACCGATAAGGGCACGCCCTACGGGGATCTGCTGGTGCCCAAGCTCACAGCGTCCGTCAAGGACGGGGCCGTCGGGGTGAGCGTCGAGTCACCCGTGACGGTCAGCGCTGAGGACGGTGTGCTGGGTGCCGTGACCATGGTCAACGAGGACGGCACCCCGATCGCCGGCCAGCTCAGCCCCGACGGCCTGACCTGGACGACGGCGGAGCCGCTCGGCTACAACAAGCGCTACACGCTGAGTGCGCAGTCGCTCGGCCTCGGCGGTGTCACGAGCCAGCAGATGACGTTCCAGACGCATTCGCCGGAAAACCTCACCATGGCCTACGTGCTGCCCAACGACGGCGAGGTCGTCGGCGTTGGCCAGCCCGTCGCGGTCCAGTTCGACGAGAACATCCCGAACCGGTTGGCGGCCCAGAAGGCCATCAAGGTCACCACCAACCCGCCCGTGGAGGGCGCCTTCTACTGGCTGAACAATCGCGAAGTGCGTTGGCGCCCAGCTCAATACTGGAAACCGGGCACGACCGTCGACGTCGCCGTCAACACCTACGGCGTTGATCTCGGCGAGGGGCTGTTCGGCCAGGAGAATGTCACCACGCACTTCACCATCGGCGACGAACTCATCGCGACCGCCGACGACAACACCAAGATCGTGACGGTCCGGCGCAACGGCGAGGTCGTCAGAACTATGCCTACCTCGATGGGCAAGAACAGCACCCCGACGAACAACGGCGTCTACCTCGTCGGTAACCGGTTCACCCACATCATCATGGATTCGTCGACCTACGGCGTACCGGTCAACTCGCCGAATGGGTATCGCACCGACGTGGACTGGGCGACGCAGATCAGCTACAGCGGCATCTTCGTGCACTCCGCGCCGTGGTCGGTCGGCAGCCAGGGTTACACGAACACCAGCCACGGCTGCCTGAACGTCAGCCCGAGCAATGCGGTGTGGTTCTACGACAACACCAAGCGCGGCGACATCGTCGAGGTGGTGAACACGGTGGGGTCGACGATGTCCGGAACCGATGGGCTTGGCGACTGGAACATTCCGTGGGAGCAATGGAAAGCGGGCAACGCCAACATCTGACGTTGCCCGCTCCACTCGGGGTGGCTGACGGGACTTGAACCCGCGACCCCCAGGATCACAACCTGGTGCTCTACCAACTGAACTACAGCCACCATCGCCGCTGAACCGTGAGGCACATGCGGCCCGTCGATATTAGCCGCTAGGGCGCTCGGCGGCCGAATCGATTACTTGTGAGTCGTCGTTCGGCGGCCCCAGTCCAGCGGCGATCTCCGCGATATCGCTGGTCGACGGCCCTGGCGGCTGCACGAACGCGGTACGGCGGTAGTAGCGCAACTCGCGAATCGACTCGTGGATGTCGGCCAGCGCCCGGTGCGCGAGCCCCTTCTCGGGCTGGCCGAAATAGATGCGCGGATACCAGCGCCTGCACAACTCCTTGATGGAGCTCACGTCGATCATCCGGTAGTGCAGGTAGTCGTCGAGCTTGGGCATGTCACGGGCGATGAATCCGCGGTCTGTGGCGATCGAGTTGCCCGCAAGGGGAGCGGTCTTCGCCTGCTTGACGTGTGAGCGGATGTAGTCGAGCACGAGATCCTCGGCCGCAGCCAGGTCGACGGTCGACGCGCGCACCTCCTCGATCAGCCCTGAGCGAGTGTGCATCTCGGTGACCACAGGGATCATCGACGACAACACGTCGTCGTCGGCGTGGATCACCACGTCGATGCCGTCGCCGAGAATGTTCAGGTCGGCGTCGGTGACGAGCACCGCGATCTCGATGAGCAGGTCGGTCTTGAGGTCAAGTCCCGTCATCTCACAATCGATCCACACCAGTTCGTCACGCACAGGCCCACATTAAGCCGTCGGCCGACAACCAGCCGCCCACACCCACCCGGCGGGGCCGCCCAAGTAAGGTTTCGAGCCATGACCACTGAGTCGAAAGCCACCCCAGCTCAGCAGATCGCCGCAGGTTACGCGACGCAAGGCCCCGCGCTGGAACTGGGCACCGTCGTCGTCGACGGGACCTGTGACCCGACCGCGCAGGTGCGGATCCCGCTGGCCACCGTCAACCGGCACGGCCTCGTCGCGGGCGCCACAGGTACGGGCAAGACCAAGTCACTGCAGGTGATCGCCGAACAGCTGTCCGCGGCCGGCGTGCCGGTGATGATGGCCGACGTCAAGGGCGACCTGTCGGGCCTGTCGCGGCCCGGTGTCGCCAACGACAAGACCGCGCAGCGGGCCAAGGACACCGGCGACGACTGGACTCCGACGGCCTTCCCGGTCGAGTTCATGTCGCTGGGCACCTCGGGTATCGGCGTACCTGTGCGCGCGACGATCTCCAGCTTCGGACCGATCCTGCTGTCGAAGGTGTTGGGGCTCAACCCAACTCAGGAATCCACGCTGGGGCTGATCTTTCACTGGGCCGATCAGAAGGGTTTATCGCTGCTCGACCTCAAGGACCTGCGCGCGGTCATCCAATTCCTGACCAGCGACGAGGGCAAGCCCGAGCTGAAGAACCTCGGCGCGGTGTCGCCGACCACCGCGGGCGTCATCCTGCGGGCGCTGGTCAACCTCGAGGCCGAGGGCGCGGACACGTTCTTCGGCGAGCCTGAGCTGGAACCGAAGGACCTGATGCGTGTCGACGCGCAGGGCCGCGGTGTCATCACGTTGCTCGAGGTCGGCGCGCAGGCCGCCCGGCCGGTCATGTTCTCGACATTCTTGATGTGGGTGCTCGCCGACCTGTTCACCACGCTGCCGGAGATCGGCGACGTCGACAAGCCCAAGCTGGTGTTCTTCTTCGACGAGGCCCACCTCTTGTTCACCGATGCGTCAAAGGCGTTCCTTGAGCAGGTCGAGCAGACGGTGAAGCTGATCCGCTCGAAGGGCGTCGGCGTGTTCTTCTGCACGCAACTTCCGACCGACGTGCCCAACGAGGTGCTGAGCCAGCTTGGTGCGCGTATTCAGCACGCGCTGCGTGCGTTCACCCCCGACGACCAGAAGGCGCTCGCCAAGACCGTCCGCACGTATCCGAAAACCGATGTCTACGACCTCGAGTCGGCGTTGACGTCGCTGGGCATCGGCGAGGCGATCGTCACCGTCCTCTCCGAAAACGGTGCGCCGACGCCGGTGGCGTGGACCAGAATGCGGGCGCCGCGATCCCTGATGGACACCATCGGCCCCGACGCGATCGCCGCCGCGGCCAAGGCGTCGCCGTTGCAGGCCGAGTACGGCCAGACGATCGACCGCGAGTCGGCGTACGAGCGGCTCAACAACAAGTTGCAGCCCACCCCGGCGGCGTCGCCTGACGCTGCTCTGCCGCCTCCGCTACCCGTCGACCCAGGGGCCGCGAGCACCGAGGGCGAGGTGAAGTCGCGGGGCGCGGCCGAACCCGGGATGTTCGACAAGATGATGAGCAGCCCTGCGTTCAAGAGCGCAATGCGCTCGGCGGGCACCGTCATCGGCCGCGAGATCACCCGCAGCATCTTCGGCACCGGCCGCCGACGCTAGCTCTCACTACCGCGAGCGTGCGTGTCTGCACGCCGACACGCCGTTCGAGCGTGCATTCCACGCACGCTCGCCCCGTGCGAAGGTGCGCAATTTGCCCGCTCCTGACGGCGTGTCGCGGTACAGACACGCACGGTCGCGGAGGTTAGGTAAGCGCTAGCCGCCGCCGAGCTTCTTGTAGACCGCGCCGACGATCGGCGTCACGATGGCTCGCGGGGCGTAGCCTGCCGCCACCGACATGGCCTTCGACGTGACCCCCGGGACGACACGCATCTTGTTGCGCTCCAAGGCATCCAGTGACAGCTTGGCGGTGTAGTCGGTCGAGATCCACAGGAAGTCCGGGATGAGCTTCTCGACGAGCGACTGCTCGTGCTCAACGGGCAACGTCTCGCGCACCGGACCGGGGGCCAGCACCGTCACGTGTACGCCCGCACGCTTGAG
>JAVXWV010000154.1:0-11460 GCA_032230775.1 Mycobacterium sp.
CCGTCGATCTCGGCGGATGTCAGCGCTAGACCTTCTTGGTCACGCCGTACCACGCCGCGACCGCGTCGGACATTTCCGTCGACCGCGTCAGGAACGCATACGAGCGGATGAACGACTCGCCCACGCAAGGGCCAGCACAACGCAGCCCTCCTCGGCCGAAGCACATACCGCCAAGGATCATTACCCGACCACCACGGCGCGTGCCACGAGGCGTCCCGGTGGGGCGCGAGTCTTTATCCGAGTGTGATCAGACCGGACCAATGTCCCCGTATCAGGTGGGCATGCGCAGCACGAACCCCGACTCCAGCGCGACCCACAGTGCGCCGTCACGGTCGATTGCCAAGCCGTGCGGCTCGCTCCCGGGCGGAAGGTCGATCGTGACGACGTCCGAGCCGTCGCCGCTGACGCGCGCGATCTGGGCGGCGCCCCACAGGCTCACCCATACACCGTCGTCGTGGTCGGCGACCACGGCGTGCGGTTTGCCGGGCAGGTCCATTTCCTGGATCGCCTCGTCCATCGGGATGCGGCCGATCTTGTCGGCGAGGATCTCGGTGAACCAGACTGCGTCGTCGTGTGTTGCGGCGATGCCGACCGGTCCCGCTGCGGCAGTAGGCAATTCGCGCACTTTTAGGTCGCCGGACGGCGAAAGTCTACCGACTGCGTTGTCCTCATTGAGCGTGAACCACAACGCGTTGTCGGGGCCGTTGACGATCATCGACGGCACACCGCCGACCGAATGCATATCCGACAGCTCGCCGTCCACCGTGATCCGGCCGACGCCGCCCGACGTCATGGCGGTGAACCACATCGCGCCATCCGGCCCGGCAGTGATGCCGTACGGCCCGCTGCCCTCCCCCACCTCGAATGCGGTCAACTCGCCAGCGGTGGTGATCCGGCCGATGCGGTCGTCGCCGGTGCGGGTGAACCACATCGCGCCATCGGAACCTGCGGTGATTATCGACGGCCTCGATTGCGGGGCGACCGGATATTCGGTGACGTCGCCGCCGGGTGTCACCCTGGCGATTGCGCCGCTGTGTACCAGCGTGACCCACATCGCCCCGTCCGGGCCTGCTGCCAGCGCGTACGGCCCGCCGTCCAACGAAACCTTGAGGGCGGCACTCACGCCAGCGTGACGAGGCCGAGTTCGTTGTCGCCGGCCATCAGCGGGTGATGCGGCAGGACCCGCACTGTGTACCCGACGGGACCCGCCACCGGCAGCGGTGCCGTCGTCGAGAACACTTCGTTGCCGCCGTCGGCGGTCCCGGTGTGCCCCATCGGCACCGTCACGGGATCGACCAGCGCGTCGCTGGCGTCGACCCGGCCGAGCACGGCCTGGACCACTACCTCGTCGGGTTGCAGGCCGGCCAGGTGCACGGTCGCGGTTAGCGTGAGCTCGGAGCCCAGCAGCGGCGTATCCGGAAGGCCGTAGCTGTCGACGTCGGTGATCTGGATCTTCGGCCAGGCCTCCTGGGCGCGCTGCCGGTAGGCGGCCAGTTCGCGTGCCGCGCCGAACGGCTCCCTGTCCGCGCCGGGTTCGACGGTCTTGCGCAGCGACTGCGCCGCCGGGGCGTAGTACTTCTCGGTGTAGTCGCGCACCATCCGCGACGCCAGCACCTTGGGTCCGAGTTCCATCAGCGTGTGACGCACCATCTCCACCCAGCGCGTCGGGACGCCGTGTTCGTCGCGGTCGTAGAACTTCGGCGCCACCGACTGCTCGAGCAGGCCGTACAGCGCGGCGGCCTCGATGTCGTCGCGCCTGCCTTCATCCAGCAGGCCGTCGGCGGTCGGGATCTCCCAACCGTTTTCGCCGTCGTACCACTCGTCCCACCAGCCGTCGCGGACCGACAGGTTCAGCCCGCCGTTGAGCGCGCTCTTCATGCCCGACGTGCCGCAGGCCTCCAGCGGCCGCAGCGGGTTGTTCAGCCAGACGTCGCAGCCGTAGTACAGCTGACGGGCCATCGACATGTCGTAGTCGGGCAGGAACGCGATGCGATGCCGCACCTCGGGGCGGTCGGCGAACTTCACCACCTGCTGGATCAGCGCCTTGCCGCCGTCGTCGGCGGGATGCGACTTGCCTGCCACGATCAGCTGAATCGGGCGCTTCTTGTCGAGCAGCAGCTTCTCCAGCCGGACCGGGTCGCGCAGCATCAGCGTCAGCCGCTTGTAGGTCGGCACCCGCCGGGCGAACCCGATGGTCAACACGTCTGGATCGAAAGCCGTTGCGATCCAACCCAATTCGGCATCCGATGCGCCACGCTCCAGCCACGAGCGCCGTATTCGGGCCCGCACGTCTTCGACAAGGGCCTTGCGCAACTGCGAGCGGATCCACCACATGTGCCCGGTGTCGACCTGCTGCAGCCTCTGCCACGTGTCGGGCTCGCTCAGCGAACCGAGGTCCTCGCTGCCGATCAGTTCGCGGCCGAGTTCCACCCATTGCGGCGCCGCCCAGGTGGGTCCGTGCACGCCGTTGGTGATCGAGCCGATCGGGACCTCGTTCGGGTCGAAGCCTGGCCACAATTCGTTGAACATCTCGCGGCTGACCCGGCCGTGCAGCAGCGAAACCCCGTTGGCGCGCTGCGCGAGCCGCAGACCCATGTGGGCCATGTTGAACTTCGCCGGGTCGTCTTCCGCGCCGAACGCGACGATCCGGTCCAGCGGTACGCCGGGCAGCAGCCGCGACGTTGAGTCGGACGGCCCGCTGGATCGATGCTCTTCGCGCGAGCGCTCATCGGATTGATGCTCTTCGCGCGAGCGCTCATCGGAAAAGCCGCCGAAGTACCGCTTGACCATCTCCACCGGGAAGCGGTCGATGCCTGCGGGCACCGGCGTGTGCGTGGTGAACACGGTCGACGACCGCACCACCGTCAGCGCTGTATCAAAGTCCAGCCCCGCATCGATCAATTCGCGGATGCGTTCGACGCCCAAGAAACCGGCATGGCCTTCGTTCATGTGGAACACCTCGGGCGCAGGCAGGCCCTCCACTTCGGTGAACGCGCGGATCGCGCGCACCCCGCCGATGCCTGCCAGAATCTCCTGCTTGATCCGGTGCTCCTGGTCGCCGCCGTAGAGCCGGTCGGTGACACTGCGCAGGTCGTGCTCGTTCTCCGGGATGTCGGAATCCAACAGCAGCAACGGGATTCGGCCCACCTGCGCAATCCACACGTACGCTCGCAGCCGGCCCGAGTCGGGCAACGCCAACTCGACCAGCACCGGGTTGTTGTCCGTGTCGGTCAGCAGCCTCAGCGGCAAGCCCTGCGGATCCAGAGACGGGTAGTTCTCGTGCTGCCAACCGTCGGCGGTCAGCGACTGCCTGAAATAGCCCGAGCGGTAGTACAGCCCCACCGCGATCAGCGGAAGGCCCAGGTCCGAGGCGGACTTCAGGTGATCGCCCGCCAGAATGCCAAGGCCGCCGGAATAGTTCGGCAGCACCTCGGCAACGCCGAACTCCATCGAGAAATATGCGATTCCGTTCGGAAATTGCGCGCCTTCCTCGACCTGCTGCTGGTACCACAGCGGCCGGGTCAGGTAGTTGTCCAGGTCAGCGGCGAGCTCGTCGAGACGACGCAGGAACGACTCATCCTTGGCGAGCTCGTCCAGCCGCTTCGGTGCGACCTGTCCGAGCAACGCGACCGGGTCGCAACCGACGTGCTTCCACAGCTCTGGATCCACAGCCTCGAACAGGTCCTGGGTGGGCTTGTCCCACGACCAGCGCAGGTTGATCGAAAGACGTTCGAGCGCGGTCAGACGGTCTGGCAGATGTGCGCGGACGGTGAACCGTCTCAGGGCTTTCATAGGGCCTTCACGCGACTCAACCTTACTGACAATTCGGCTCACTGCAGCGCAGTGTGGTGATCGCTTCACCCCCGTGGGATTGGGCCGAGCACTACGGTGGGTATAGGGCGCCCGGGAAGTTTTAAGAGGTTTTGATTCGAGACCAGACGACAAGCACAGCGGCCCCGACGGGCCGCGCCAGTGTTAAGGAGTGATGGGGTGACCGGCCGTATCGAGATCGATGACGTCGCGCCCGTCGTTTCGTCAGGACGTTTTCCGGCCAAGGCCGTCGTTGGCGAGATCGTCCCGGTCAGCGCCACGGTGTGGCGCGAGGGCCATGACGCAGTGTCGGCCACCCTCGTGGTGCGCTATCACGGCACGGCGTACCCACGGTTGGCCGATGATCCGCCGGGACGCCTCGAGACCGTTCAACCCGTCCCGATCGAGGATGTGGTCACCCCGGCTCCGCGGAAGAAACCTCAGTTGCTGCCGATGTCGACGGGCCGCACCCCCGATGCGTTCCACGGTGCCTTCAGCCCGGACAGCGTCGGGTTGTGGACCTTCCGGGTGGACGGCTGGGGCGACCCGATCGCGACGTGGCGCAAGAACGTCACGGCCAAGCTCGACGCGGGCCAGAGCGAGAGCGAGCTGTCCAACGACCTGCTTATCGGCGCCCGGCTGCTGGACCGCGCCGCGACGGGCGTCCCCCGCCAGAGCCGCTATCCCCTGATCGATGCGGCTTCGCAGCTGCGAGAGCCCGGTGACCCTTTCACCCGCGCAGGCGCCGCGCTGTCGGCCGACGTCACCGAGCTACTGGAGCAGTATCCGCTTCGCGAATTGGTCACCCGCGGCGAGCAGTACGGGGTCTGGGTGGACCGGCCACTGGCTCGCTTCGGCGCGTGGTACGAGATCTTCCCCCGGTCTACCGGTGGCTGGGACACGAAGGGCAACCCCGTGCACGGCACCTTCGCGACGGCCACCAAGGCGTTGCCGCGCATCGCCAAAATGGGCTTCGACGTGGTCTACCTGCCGCCCATCCATCCGATCGGCAAGGTGCACCGAAAGGGCCGCAACAACAGCGTGACCGCCGCACCCAAGGATGTCGGCTCGCCGTGGGCGATCGGCAGCGACAAGGGTGGACACGACGCGATACACCCGAAGCTCGGCATCATCGAGGATTTCGACGATTTCGTCGCCGCTGCCCGTGACGACGGCATGGAAGTGGCGCTGGACTTCGCACTGCAGTGCGCACCCGACCACCCATGGGCGCGGAAACATCCGGAGTGGTTCACCGTGCTTCCCGACGGGACGATCGCCTACGCGGAAAACCCGCCGAAGAAGTACCAGGACATCTACCCATTGAACTTCGACAACGATCCGGCCGGACTCTATGAAGAAGTGCTGCGGGTGATTCGCTTCTGGATATCCCACGGCGTCAAAATCTTTCGCGTCGACAATCCTCACACCAAGCCGCCGAACTTCTGGGCCTGGCTGATCGGCGAGGTGAAGAACGAGGATCCCGACGTACTGTTCCTTTCGGAGGCGTTCACCCGCCCCGCTCGGCTGTACGGACTGGCCAAACTCGGCTTCACACAGTCGTATACGTACTTCACGTGGCGGACGGCCAAGTGGGAGCTGACCGAATTCGGCCAGCAGATCGCAGAACACGCCGACTACGCCCGGCCGAACCTGTTCGTCAATACGCCCGACATCCTGCACGAGAGCCTGCAACACGGCGGTCCGGGAATGTTCGCGATCCGCGCTGTGCTCGCCTCGACGATGAGCTCGGCGTGGGGCGTGTATTCGGGATATGAGCTGTTCGAGCACCGAGCTGTCCGGGAAGGCAGCGAGGAATACCTGAACTCGGAGAAGTACGAACTGCGACCCCGCGACTTCGAGGCTGCGCTGGCCGACGGCGAATCGCTGGAGCCACTTCTGACCCGGCTCAACGAGATTCGTCGGGTACACCCCGCGCTTCACGAGTTGCGCACCATCAAGTTCCACTACCCCGACAACGACGCGCTGCTGGCCTACAGCAAATTCGACCCGGTGACCGGCGATCAGGTGTTGGTGGTGGTGACGCTCAATCCGTTCGGCCCAGAAGAGGCGTCGCTGTGGCTGGACATGGGTGCGTTGGGGATGGAGCCATACGACCGCTTCTGGGTACGCGACGAGATCACCGGCGATGAATACCAATGGGGGCAGTCCAATTACGTTCGCATCGACCCTGCAAAGGCCGTGGCCCATGTGCTGAACATGCCTCAGGTACCGGCAGACCAACGACTCAACCTACTGCGTAGGGAGTGACGAGAATGACGCAGGCCAACCAACTCACCAGTCCGCATCTGCGGCCGCACACGGCCGACCTCAATCGCCTGCTGGCCGGCGAACACTACGATCCGCATTCGGTTTTGGGCGCCCACGAATACAGCGATCACACCGTCATACGGGCCTATCGACCGCACGCGGTCGAGGTGGCGGCGATCATCGGCGGTCAGCGCTATGTCTTCAAGCACATCGAGGCGGGCCTTTTCGCGGTCGCGGTGCCGTTCACGAATCTGGCGGATTATCGGCTCGAAGTCGGCTATCCCGGCGCGGACGGCACAACCGTCTCCCACACCGTCGCCGATGCTTATCGCTTCCTGCCAACGCTCGGCGAAGTGGACCTGCATCTGTTTGCCGAGGGCCGCCACGAACGACTGTGGGAGGTTCTCGGCGCTCACCCGCGTCGATTCACCACGCCCGACGGCGTTGTCGACGGGGTGTCTTTTGCGGTGTGGGCGCCGAATGCCAAGGGCGTCAGCCTGATCGGTGAGTTCAACCATTGGGACGGCAACGAGGCCCAGCTGCGTGTGCTCGGTTCTACCGGGGTCTGGGAGTTGTTCTGGCCCGGTTTCGAGATCGGCGGCCTGTACAAGTTCCGGGTACACGGCGCCGACGGCTCGGTTGCCGATCGCGCCGACCCGATGGCGTTCGCCACCGAGGTGCCACCGCAGACGGCGTCGAAAGTGACGCAAAGCGACTATACCTGGGAGGACCAGGACTGGATGGCCCGGCGGGCCGCTCAAAATCCGGTATTCGAGCCGATGAGCACCTACGAGGTGCACCTGATGTCGTGGCGGCCAGGGCTGAGCTATCGCCAGCTGGCCCATGAGCTCACCGAATACGTTGTCTCGCAGGGCTTCACGCATGTCGAGATGATGCCGGTCGCCGAGCATCCGTTCGGCGGGTCATGGGGATACCAGGTCACGTCCTATTACGCCCCCACGTCGCGCCTTGGCTCGCCCGACGATTTCCGGTTCCTGGTCGACACTCTTCACCAGGCCGGTATCGGCGTGATCGTGGACTGGGTGCCCGCGCACTTCCCGAAGGATGCCTGGGCGCTGGGTCGCTTCGACGGCACGGCACTCTACGAGCACTCCGATCCGAATCGCGGCGAGCAACTGGACTGGGGCACCTACGTGTTCGACTTCGGCAGGGCCGAAGTGCGCAACTTCCTGGTGGCCAATGCGCTCTACTGGCTGCAGGACTTCCACATCGACGGGCTGCGGGTCGACGCCGTCGCGTCGATGCTGTACCTCGATTACTCACGGCCGGTGGGCGGCTGGACGCCGAACATCTACGGCGGCAGGGAGAACCTCGAAGCCGTGCAGTTCCTGCAGGAGATGAACGCGACGGTGCCCAAGGCGGCACCGGGCATCGTCACCATCGCCGAGGAGTCGACATCGTGGCCGGGCGTGACCCGCCCGACGAACCTTGGCGGCCTTGGCTTTTCGATGAAGTGGAACATGGGCTGGATGAACGACACGCTGGACTTCATCAGCCGTGACCCGGTGCACCGCAGCTACCACCACCACGAGATGACGTTCTCGATGCTGTATGCGTTCAGCGAGAACTATGTGCTGCCGATCAGCCACGACGAGGTCGTGCACGGCAAGGGCACGCTATGGGGCCGCATGCCAGGCAATGACCACGTGAAGGCCGCGGGGCTGCGCGGTCTGCTGGCCTACCAGTGGTCGCACCCGGGCAAGCAACTGTTGTTCATGGGCCAGGAGTTCGGCCAGCGCGCCGAGTGGTCCGAGGAACGCGGGGTGGACTGGTATCAGCTGGGCGAGGCGAGCTTCTCCAACGGGATCCAGCGGATGGTCCGCGACATCAACGGCATCTACCGCAGCCGTCGCGCACTGTGGTCACGCGACACCAGCCCCGAGGGCTACTCCTGGATCGACGCCAACGACTCCGCCAACAACGTGCTGAGCTTCATGCGCTTCGGCGACGACGGCTCAATGCTGGCGTGCGTCTTCAACTTCTCCGGTTCCGAACACACCCGCTATCGGTTGGGTCTGCCGCATGCGGGCACCTGGCGCGAGGTGCTCAACACCGACGCCGACATCTACAACGGCACGGGCATCGGTAACTACGGCGCGGTGGAGGCCACCGATGAGCCGTGGCACGGGCGTTCGGCGTCGGCGGTGATGGTGCTGCCGCCAATGGCCGCGCTGTGGTTCGAGCCCGCTTAGTACCGCCCAAACGAACAAACGGGCGCGAAAGTGCGAGTAAATCTCGCCGTTTCGTCGATCTCGGCCAATCAGTACAACGCGTTCGCGAGGTTGCGCCGGCCGGCGATCACCTCGGGATCGGCCGGGTCGAACAGATCGAACAGCTCGATCAGCCGGGTGCGGACCTTGGTGCGCTCGTCATCGGCGGTCCGCTTGATCAGCGCGATCAGCCGGTCGAAAGCGGCCGCAACGTTCTGCTGCAGGACGTCGACGTCGGCCGCGGCCAAAGCGGCATCGATGTCATCGGGCGCCGCGTCGGCGACGGCGACCGCGTCGGGACGGTGTGCCGTCGCGCGCTGCAGGAAGCCGATCTGACGCACCGCGCCCTTGGCTTCCGCGTCATTCGGGTTGGCGTCGAGCAGGGCTTGATACGCCGTCAACGCGGCATCGAAGTCCCCCGCGTCCAGATGCGCTCGCGCTTGGGCGAGTTCGGGGTCGACGTGCTCGGGTTCCTCGGCATCGCCCATGTCGCCTGCGTCGCCGAGCTTGCCCGCCGTCGCATTCAGCAGCGAGTCGACCCATTTGCGCAGTTGCTCTGGCGGTTGCGGACCCTGGAAGCTCGACAGCGGCTGTCCCGCAGCGAGCGCCACCACCGTCGGGACGGCTTGCACACCGAACATCTGCGCCACCCGCGGCACGGCGTCAACGTTCACCGTCGCCAGCGACCACTTTCCGCCGTCGGCGTCCGCGAGTTGGGCGAGGGCGGCGCCGAGTTGCGCGCTGGCCTCGCTGCGGGGCGACCACAGCAGCACGACCACCGGCACCTGACTGGACCGGACCAGCACCTCGGCTTCGAAGTTGGCCTCGGTGACCTCCACACCGCCGGGTGCTGCGGCGCCGCCGTCTCGAGACGGCGGCGGTTGTTTGAGGGCCGACAGGTCAACCGCGCCGGCCATGGAGGCCGCGATGGGGGGCCGGGGACGAGTCACGCCCACAAGTCTGTCACGTTGTTTCGGGTACTCGACGTCCAGGCTGAGCGACGGCCGAAACGGCCTCCGCGGGCCCTATTTTGCCGGTCCTATCGGCCCATATGACGAAAATCACACTGCACAGCGGGACGATGCTCGCCAGCAACGCCAGCAACCATGTGCCAGCCGACCATTTGCTCGCGATTCCGACGAGCAGACCGGCCACGACGAAGGCGATGAAGATCAACCCGTGCGTCATGCCGAACATCTTGACGCCGATCTCGGTCCGCGGTGTGCCGAGGTACTTGAAGTACATGCCGACCAGCAGACCGACCCAGCTGACGGCTTCTGCCAGGGCGATCAACCGGAACCAGCCGGCAGCGGACCGAAGGTCAAAGGCGCTTGTCATGGCCGCCATTGTGCCGGAAACCGGCATCAATTACTACAAGGTGTCGTAGACGCTAACCGGCGCGCAGGATGAGCGCGTCGCCCTGACCGCCCGCGCCGCACAGCGCGGCAACGGCGTAGCCCGAACCGCGTCGCGCCAGCTCAAGGGCGGCGTGAAGGGTGATGCGCGCCCCGGACATGCCGATCGGATGGCCGATCGCGATGGCACCGCCGTTGACGTTGACCTTCTGCGGATCGACTCCCAGTTCCTTCATCGAGGCCAACGCGACCGCCGAGAACGCCTCGTTGATCTCGATGACGTCGAGCTGATCGACCGAGATGCCCTCGCGGGCAACGGCTTTCTTGATGGCGTTCGCCGGCTGCGACTGCAACGTGGAGTCCGGCCCCGCGACGACGCCGTGGGCGCCGATCTCGACAAGCCACGTCAGGCCAAGCTCTTGCGCCTTGGCTTTGTTCATCACGACGACCGCGGCGGCCCCGTCGGAGATCTGCGACGCGGAACCGGCGGTGATGGTGCCGTCCTTGCGGAACGCGGGCTTCAGTCCAGCTAACGAATCGGCGGTGGTGTTGGCGCGGATGCCCTCGTCCTCGGTGAACTCGATCGGGTCGCCCTTGCGCTGCGGGATCTTTACCGGCACCACCTCGTCGGCATATACGCCGTCTTTCCATGCCGCGGCGGCTTTTTGGTGCGACTGCGCAGCGAACTCGTCCTGCTGTGCGCGAGTGAACTGGTCGACGTCGTTGCGCTGCTCGGTCAGCGCGCCCATCGGCTGGTCGGTGAACACGTCGTGCAGACCGTCGTAGGCCATGCTGTCGAGCACCGTGACGTCGCCGTACTTGTAGCCGGACCGGCTGTTCATCAGCAGGTGCGGCGCCTGTGTCATCGACTCCTGGCCGCCGGCGACGACCACGTCGAACTCGCCTGCCCGGATCAGCTGATCAGCGAGCGCAATCGCATCTATGCCGCTCAGACACATCTTGTTGATTGTCAGCGAAGGCACATCCCAGCCGATGCCCGCCGCCACCGCGGCCTGCCGAGCGGGCATCTGTCCGGCCCCTGCGGTCAGCACCTGGCCCATGATCACGTACTCGACGGCTGACGCGGGAACGCCTGCCTTCTCGAGGGCGCCGGAGATGGCGATGGCACCGAGATCACTGCCGGAGAAATCCTTGAGCGAGCCCATCAACTTCCCAACCGGCGTGCGGGCCCCAGCAACAATCACCGACGTCGTCATTACTACCTCCAAAGGCTCTTCTTAACCGCTCAAGTCGCCGATCGCCGGCGCGCAATCTTTCCCGCCAGGTTACCGTTACGTTATGACCGCCGAGCAAGTTGATGCCCGCCCTTTGCTGGCCACCGCGCTGGTGACAGCAATCGATCACGTCGGCATCGCGGTGCCCGATCTTGACGCGGCGATCAAGTGGTATCACGACCACCTCGGCATGATCGTCCTGCACGAGGAGGTCAACGAGGACCAGGGCATCCGCGAGGCGATGTTGTCGGTGCGCGGCGCAGCCGTCGGCAGCGCCCAGGTCCAGCTGATGGCGCCGCTTGACGAGAACTCGACGATCGCCAAGTTTCTCGACAAGCGCGGCCCCGGTCTGCAGCAGTTCGCATATCGGGTAAGTGATCTCGACGCGTTGAGCGAGCGCCTGCGTGAGCAGGGCATCCGGCTCATCTACGACGCCCCCAGGGTCGGCACCTCGAACTCCCGGATCAACTTCATCCATCCCAAGGATGGCGGCGGCGTGCTGATCGAGCTGGTCGAACCTGCCAGGGACGACCTAGAAAACCAAGCACACTAAGACCATCT
>JAVXWV010000186.1:0-4627 GCA_032230775.1 Mycobacterium sp.
AGCTCTTTCTAGTGTGCGTATGTTTGCTCGCGATATCGTTTGGAACACGCGTAGTGCTCTACATGATATTGGATCGACCTCGGTCTAGCGATGCGTCATGCAGGCCGCGCGGTACGCGGCGTCGACGTAGGCCATGTTCTCCACCGCGTCGGCGGTGTCCAGCGGCAGGAGCGCCCCGTACTGCACGTGTGCGGCGAACGCCTCGAGTTGGTAGGTGTAGGACGGGCGGGTGCCCAGCCTCTCGACGACGGTGCCGTCGGCCGTGTTGATCGTGAGCCGGTCGTCGTCCTGCGGCTTGATGAAGTTGTGCAACAAAGCGTCTCCCTTGGTGCCGACCATCCGCAAGGTGAACGAGTAGTCGTCGGCGACCATCGAGTTCGCGCTCAGCCCCGTTGCCCCGCCGGCAAAAGCGAGGTCGACATCGCACCACGCGTCGACGCCGGGGCTGCGTTGTTCGGCGTGCGCTCGGACGATCGACGGATGCCCAAGCCGCCGCATGGCGTGCAGGCCGTAACAACCGAGGTCCATCAGCGCACCGCCGGCCAGCTCCAGTGACCATCGCGGATCGCTGTCCTCCGGGGCAGGCATGGCCATCCGCGCCTCGACATGAACCAACTCACCGAGTGTGCCGTCGCCCACCAGTTCCAGGGCGCGGCGGGTAACCGGATGAAACAGGTAGTGAAAGCCCTCCATCACGGTGACTCCCGCGGCGTCGGCCGCTGCGGCCACCAGCTGCGCCTCCGCGCGATCGCGAGCGAACGGCTTCTCGGTCAGCACCGGCTTACCCGCCGCTACGGCCGCGAGATTCCACGGCGCGTGCAGCGCGTTCGCAAGCGGGTTGTACACGACATCGACCTCTGGATCATTGACGACGTCGTCGTAGGAGGCCAAAACGCGTTCCACACCGTATTTTTCGGCGAACAACTGCGCCCGATACGGGTCGCGCGCCGCGACAGCCACCAGCCGGTGGCCCAGCTCTCGCGCAGGCTCGACGATGGCGAGCTCGGCGATCCGCGATGCGCCGAGTACCCCGATTCGTAGCGTCATACCGGGAGCCTCATACCGGGACAGTTCGGCAGACGTCCGTCATGAAGGCCACGCTGGTTCGCACGTCGCGCATCGGCCCCTCGTCGGTTGGCTCGGCACCGAGAACGGTGTCCTGTTCCATCACAAACCAGCCATCAAAGCCGTTGCAACGCAACGCTGTAACGATGCCAGCGATGTCTACATCGCCGGCACCCAGCGGGGTGTACATGCCGTCCCGCACCGCGTCCGTGTAGGTCAGTTCACCGGCTTGAACGCGGGCGGCGATCGCGGCGTCGACGTCCTTTAGGTGGGCGTGGGCGATGCGGTCAGGAACCTCTCGGGCCAACTGCAGGGGATCGGTTCCACCGATCAGCAGGTGGCCGGTGTCCAGGCACAGCTTGATCTGCGAACCGGAGAGCACCCGATCGACCTCGCTGCGGGTCTCGACCATCGTGCCGACGTGCGGATGCAGCACCGCGAGGACGCCCTTCTCCGCCGCTGCGGCGCCGAGCCGATCCAGGTTGCCAAGCAGGGTCGCCCACTGGGCGTCATCGAGCGTCGGGCGGGAGTCGTATCCGTCTGTACCGGTCGCCGCGGCCAGCACGAGGACGCTGGCCCCGCATGCCGCCAGCGCGTCGAGCGGGCCTGCGATGTCGGGCAGGGGATCGTGCCCGGCGTCGTGCAGCACGACCGGCGCGAAGGTTCCCACACAGCTCAGCCCATAGGAGTCGAGCAGGGCAGCAAGCTTGTCGGGATCGGACGGTAGGAAGCCCTCGGGCCCCAATTCGGTTGCGGCCAGCCCGACGTCACGCATCTCGGCGAGCACGCGTTGCGGGGTGAGCTGGTAGCCCCACCTGGGCACCTCGCACACACCCCAGGAGATTGGCGCGCCTGCGATTTTCACATTGACCTCACTTCGTCGATCCGTACCGGGACACCGCGCCGCAATGACTCTGTGGCCGCCTCCGCCAGCCATGCGACCTCGACCGCGTCGGCGACCGTGCACGCGGGTGCGGCGTTGCCATTGACCACGTCGACGAACGCGGTCAACTCGGCGCGAAACGCGTCGGTGAAGCGGTCCATGAAGAAGTGGTGCGCTGGGCCGCCGGGAAACTCGTTGTCCGGGTCGACATTCCGCACCGGTGCTCCCTGGTCCCAGCCGGCGACCACGGTGTCGTGGAAGCCGTGCACCTCCAGTCGGCAGTCGTACCCGCGGCCGTTGTAGCGCGCTGCTGACACCAACCCGATGGTGCCCTGATCAAATTTCACCACCACCGCGGCGGTGTCGACGTCGCCGAACTCGGTGAACCGCGGGTCGCCCTGCACGCTGCCAGTCGCGTAGACCTCGACCGCCTGCTGCCCCGTGATCCAGCGCAGCACGTCGAAATCGTGGACGGCGCAGTCGCGGAAGATGCCGCCGGATCCCGCGATGTATTCCATCGGCGGGGGAGCTGGATCCATAGTGGTGCTGCGGACGGTGTGCAGCAGGCCCAGCGAGCCGTCGTCGACCGCGCGCTTGGCGGCCGCGAATGCGGCGTCGAACCGCCTCTGATAGCCGACCTGCACCGGCACGCCGGAACGCGCGATCACCTCGGCGACCGTGGCGCTCTCGGCGGCGGTCGCAGCGATCGGCTTCTCGCAGAAGGTCGGCAGACCGCGATGGACGGCGGCCAGCGTCAGCTCGGCGTGCGCGGGCGTCGCGGCCGAGACCACGACCCCGTCGATGCCAGACGCCAACAGCTCCTCCACCGAGTCTGCTGGTTTTGCACCATATTTGGCGGCGACCGCCGCGACAACATCGGGGCGCTCGTCTGCGACGACAAGCCCGTCGACGCCTTCGATGCCGGACAACGTTTCGACGTGGAAGGCGCCGATGCGGCCCAGGCCGATTACGCCGAGAGTGGTCATGGCTTTCTCCGATCGTTTTGGTCGCGCAGCGCGACGTCGAGTTGTTCTGGGGTCATGTCGTCGGACAGCGCGGCAAGCACGGTGTCGACCTGACTGGGCGGGGCCAGGGCACCGATCGGCTGGTCGCTGTCGAGGTTGGTGGGAAACGCGTAGCCCTCGGCGGTCGCCACCACGGCGTTGAGCAGTTCGCGCTGCGGGTGGCCCGCCGCCTTCATCGCACGCAGCGCCGGATATACCGCCCGCACCATCGCCGTGCGGTCCAGCGCCTCCATCGCGCGACCGAACGGCGATGAGATCTGCAACAGATTGGCGATCCGGCGGATTTGCGAGGTTCCCGTCGAAACGTTGGACCCCGCACCGTGATACAGCGCTGGGTTGAAGAACACCGCATCACCCTTGGCGAGCGGCACCTGCACGTGGTGCTCGGCGAAGAATTCGACGAACTCCGGGCGGTTGAACGCGATGTAGCCGCCCTCGAACAGTTGCGAAAACGGCAGCAGCATGGTCGGGCCGCTGTCGACCGGCATGTCGCAATGCGCCACCGCACCCTGCAGCGTCAGCACCGGCGACGTGCGGTGTAGGTGCGCCGGGTATTCGGCCAGCTGTTCGGCGGAAACAAAGCCCAGGTGATAGTCACGATGTGGAACCTGCTGTGTCCCACCGGGGTTGACGACATTCACCTGCGAGGTGACTTGATATCGCGGGCCAAGCCACGCCTGGCAGATGACGGCAAGCGCATCGTTGGCGTAGTAGTCGGCGAACACCTGAGGGGCATGCAGTGCGAGCTTCTGCGCAGCGTTCCAGATCCGGTCGTTGGCGCCGGGCTTACCGAAGTGGTCGCCGTGCGCTTCGCCTGCCTCATGTTGCGCGTCGATGATCGAGAAGAACGCTTCGCTGGCCCGGTCCACCACGCCCGGGGAGAAAGCCCCTTCGATGATCACCACACCGGGCCCGTCGGCCAGCGCGCGGATCAGTTCGGACTGCAGCGCCCGGCGGTCGGCCGCACCGATCGTGGCTGCGGTGTACACCAGCACATTGCTTCGCACGGCGGTCGCCAGTGGGTAATCGGCGGGATCGGCGTTGCGCAGCACCTGCGCGCGGAAGTCATCGAGCCGGCAGTCGGACTCGTCGATCCACTGCCGGTACGTCGTGCTCACGATTGCGCCCATGCGAGTTAGTCTTGCTGTGACAGTGACCGCATTCAACGCCAAAAACCCATCAAAAACACATCAGGACATGAGGCATGCCGCACCGCTACAAGGTTCGCGAGATCGCACAGCAGTCCGGGCTGAGCGAGGCCACCGTCGACCGCGTCCTCAATGAGCGGCCGGGGGTGCGGGAGAACACCAGGGCAGAGGTCACGCAGGCCATCGCCGACCTGGACAAGCAGCGCGCCCAGCTGCGCCTCGTCGGCCGTCGCTACCTCATCGACGTGGTCATGCAGACGCCACAGCGGTTCTCCGACGCCTTCAGGGCCGCGGTCGAGGCCGAGCTCCCCGCATTCGCGCCTGCGATGGTGCGGGCCCGTTTTCATCTGTGGGAGTCGGGCTCGACGGAGCAGATGGTCGATGCGCTCGCCGACCTGCGCGGCAGCCACGGGGTAGTCCTCAAGGCGCAGGACGAACCCGAGCTTAACTGCATCACCTCGGCGGTCTGACTCTAATAATTGTTGGAGCTTTGTTAGGTAGTACTG
>JAVXWV010000244.1:0-2974 GCA_032230775.1 Mycobacterium sp.
GACTCTTTCCGATGTTGACCGCGCCGTAGACGCCGCCGCAGATGCGATGGATGAATGGGCGGTGACCAATCCGGCACAGCGGCGGGCCATATTGGAGAGGGCCGCTCAGCTGCTGGTGGAACGCAGCGCAGATATCGCGGCGTTGATAGCCGCGGAGATGGGCGGGGTCGCGCTGTGGTGCCAATTCAACGTTCTTGATGCGGCTGCGATACTGCGGGAAGCTGCCGCACAGGCCTATTCGATGGTGGGCGAGGTGATTCCATCCGACGTGCCAGGCCTGACGGCTCTGGGTCTTCGCCAACCGGCAGGCGTAACCGTGGGCATTGCGCCATGGAATGCACCGCTGATACTTGGCGCGCGATCGGTGGCAATGCCGCTCGCGTACGGAAACACGGTGATTCTCAAGGCATCCGAGCAGACTCCGGCCACCCACGCCGAGATCGCCCGCGCACTCCACGACGCTGGCCTGCCGGCTGGCGCGATCAGTCTGATCACCAATGCCGTCGAAGACGGCCCCCAGATCGTCGAACGGCTCGTGGCGCACCCCGCGGTACGGCGCATAAACTTCACCGGTTCCACGCGCGTTGGCCGCATCATCGGAGAGTTGGCCGGCAGACACCTCAAGCGCGTGGTGCTCGAACTCGGCGGCAACGCGCCACTGCTGGTGCTTCGCGATGCGGTCATCGACGATGCGGTGGATGCCGCTGTCTTCGGTGCGTTCATGAACCAGGGGCAGATCTGCATGTCGACCGAGCGGCTTGTCGTTGCGGCCGAGGTGCTCGACGAGTTCACAAAGAAGCTGACGCAGCGTGCCGCATCACTCGTCGTCGGCAACCCCACGGATCCCGCCACCCAGATCGGCCCGGTGGTAAACGAGGCCGCGTGCGCGCATATCGAGTCATTGATCCAGGACGCTGTCGACCTCGGCGCACAGGTCCTGACCGGAGGCGATCGCAATGGTTTGTTCTTCGCGCCGACCGTGCTGGGAGGCGTGACCCCGAAAATGCGGATATATCGCGAGGAATCATTCGGGCCGATCGCGTCCATCATCGCGGCCGATTCCGAGGAAGCCGCGGTCGAGATCGCCAACGACACCCGCTACGGATTGTCGAGCGCCATCTTCAGTTCTGATGTGGCACACGCGCTTGAACTGGCCAAGCGGATCAAATCCGGCATCTGCCACATCAATGGGGCGACCGTGCACGACGAGGCGCGGATGCCATTCGGGGGTGTAGGTGACAGCGGCTTCGGGCGGTTCGGCTCGCGGGCGGCCCTCGAGGAATTCACCGAACTCCGGTGGGTCACGCTTCAGGATGGCGGTCGGCATTATCCCCTTTGACCGGACGCTCGTTCATCCAAGCCGACGCAAATTGATCGGAGGACTTTGTGGTGCTCGTTCAATTTCGCCCCGCGTTGTGGGCGAAGGCTTTTGGATCCGTTCGCCTGATGAAGGCGCTGCTCGTCCGAACCAAGTAGCCACGCGCGCCGACGCATCAATGCAGGTTGCGGCAACGTAGAAAACGTAGAAGGGAGCCAAACCATGCGGGCGATCATTGTCGGTGGCGGCATCGGTGGACTCGCTGCAGCCATCGCCTTGCGACAGACCGGCTGGTCCGTGCACGTGATCGAGCGCGCGGAGCAGTTCGGCGAAGTCGGCGCCGGCGTCCAGCTCGGACCTAATGCAACTCGCGTGTTGACGCGATTGGGCCTCGGCGAAAAACTGGATCAGATAGCCGTGGCACCCGAGGCGGTGCTTTTCCTTCGCTGGGCCGACGACGCCGTGCTCACCGAATGGCCAACAAAGGAGCTGCTCGGGCGGTTCGGCTCCCCGTACTACACCCTGTACCGACCGGACTTGATCGAGATGCTTGCCGCTGCGCAGCCGCCCGAAGACATGATGCTGGGCACCGAGGTGACCGATGCAAGCGCCACGCCTGATGGCGCCGCGGTGTCCACTGCGGATGGAACGCGGCTGGAGGCGGACCTGGTGCTCGGCTGCGACGGCATCCACTCCACAGTCAGGTCCCGCGCCATCGGTGATGCGCCAGCCCGATTCTCGGGTATGTGCGCCTACCGGGCGGTGGTACCCAGCGACGGCGTCGAGCACACGGTGCGCAACTGGCTCGGTCCCCACCGCCACTTGGTCGCTTACCCGGTCGGCCGCGACGGCCGTTACCTCAACCTCGTCTGTGTAGACACCGCGTCGGAATGGCGAACGGAATCCTGGACTGCGCCAGGTGATCCGGACGAGTTGCACAACGCGTTCAAGGGCTGGTCGCCCGAACTGACGCGCTTGCTGGATCGGGTGGCCGAACCGATCTATCGGTGGGGACTCTATGACCGCGAACCTTTGCCAACCTGGCTCGCACCGGCTATCGCGCTGCTCGGCGACGCCTGCCATCCCATGCTCCCGTTCATGGCGCAGGGTGCCGCCCAGGCGATAGAGGACGCCGGTGCGCTCGCACAGTGTCTCGCAAGAGGCGCTGACCTCCGGGACGCGCTCCGCCGCTACGAACAGCTTCGCCTGCCTCGTGCCTCACGAATTCAAAGGATGTCCTACGACAACAACGTCGTCTACCACCTCGCTGACGGACCCGAGCAGCGTGCACGAGACGACGCCATGCTCCGCGGTCAGGCATTTGGCCCCGACACACTCACCTGGCTGTTCGAGGACGACCAGATCAACGGCTGAAGGAGCCGGCAGCCCACGAACGCCGTTGCCCGGCCAGGGGTGCGGGTGGGATGCGTTGGTGTGCCGACTTCTCTGACTCGGACAGGGCTCGCGGGTTCGATCTCACCGTCCGGCTGCGGGACGCGTTTCTGGAGCTTGGCCTCGGCTGAATCACCATCGCCAAGGCGCGAGGTGGCAGCACGGTATTAATCGGTGATCTCCGGAGAAACCTACGCACGACACCGAGACCGTTTATGGCAGCAACCACCAGCTCGCAGTAGCCCGCGGTTGTCAGAAGTGGCG
>JAVXWV010000296.1:0-3701 GCA_032230775.1 Mycobacterium sp.
ATCATCGCCAACCCGAACTGCACGACGATGGCCGCGATGCCGGTGCTCAAGGTGCTGCACGACGAGGCTGGGCTGGTCCGCATGATCGCCTCCACCTATCAGGCGGTGTCCGGTAGCGGCTTGGCCGGCGTCGAGGAACTATTCGGCCAGGCGCGCGCGGTGATCGAGGACAGCGAGCAATTGGTGCACGACGGCTCGGCGCTGCAGTTCCCTGCGCCCAACAAGTATGTCGCGCCGATCGCGTTCAACGTGGTGCCGCTTGCCGGTTCCTACGTCGACGACGGCTCCGGCGAGACCGACGAAGACCAGAAGCTGCGCAACGAGAGCCGCAAGATCCTCGGCATCCCGGACCTGTTGGTGAGCGGCACATGCGTGCGCGTTCCCGTGTACACCGGTCACTCGCTGTCGATCAACGCCGAGTTCTCCCGGCCGCTGTCGGTCGAGCGGGCTTGCGAGCTACTGGCGGCCGCCCCGGGTGTGAAGCTGGTCGATGTGCCAACGCCGCTGGCCGCCGCGGGAGTCGACGACACTCTGGTCGGACGTATCCGCCAGGACCCCGGCGTGCCCGACGGTCGTGGGTTGGCCCTGTTCCTGTCCGGCGACAACCTCCGAAAAGGCGCGGCACTCAACACGATTCAGATCGCTGAGTTACTGGCCGCCGAGCTGTGATCCCCCTTCGCCGAAACTCACGTTTGGGCGGAAAAGTTCGAGTAGTTCTCGCCATTACGTCGATCTCGGCGATTTTCGTTCCCGTCGCGCATGCCGATCCGCCCGCGCCCATTCCAGAGCCCGTTCTGCCTCCGCTGGCGCCGGGCCAGGTGATGCGCATCGGTCCGACCGCCGGAACGGGCACGCCGACAGCGGATTACGGCATCGGCGCGACCGACCTATGCGAGTTCATGGAGTTCCCCAGTGGGATCCTGCAGGTGTGTGGTGACAGCTTCGCGGGCCAAGGGGTGGGGTTCGGCCCCTGGCATTCGCCGATCGCGCTGCACGTCGAGACCGAATCGATCGACGACCCGACGGGGGTGCGCTACGACCGAGTCACGGGCAACGACAATCCGCTGCTGGCCGACCCGAGGCCTGCGGGGATGTCGCAACTGCCCGCAGGCGTGGTACAGATCAACCGAGAGAACTATCTGCTCGTCACTACGGTCAAGGACCTGGTGCCGCAGACGTCCAAGCTGGTGAAAGCCAATCCAGCGCAGGGCAATTGGCCGACGATACCGCAGTCGCTGCGCGATGCAACCTACGAGGGCGGACGTCAGTCGCAGATCAGCGGCTACTACGATCCGATCCCGAAGCCGGATTCGCCAAGCGGCTGGGTGTACATCGTCGCCGACAACTTCGACCGCAGCGGCCCGGCGGTGCTGTACCGGTCCAAACCGGAGACGTTCACCGACCGCGCCAGCTGGCAGGGCTGGTCCGCTCAGGCCGGCTGGGGCAAGCCGCCGACACCGCTGTGGCCGGACCGGGTCGGCGAGATGAGCATTCGGCAGATCGATGGTCAGACGGTGCTGTCGTACTTCAACGCGAGCACCGGCAACATGGAGGTCCGCGTCGCAGCTGATCCGACCGGACTTGGCGCAGCGCCTGTCACGGCGGTCGTCGTCGCGGGCACATGGCCCGATCCCGCCGAGGATCTGCCCGCGCCGGAGGACAACCGGCTTGCGCAGCCGTACGGCGGCTACATCTCGCCGGGGTCAACGCTGGATGAGCTGAGGGTGTTCATCAGCCAATGGAATACCGGCCCTGGCGACAACTCGCCCTACCGTGTCATCCAATTCGCGGTCAACCCGCTGAAGCCCTGGTGATCCGCTCGGCTGGCGTGGCCATTCACAGCTGATTCATATCGAATTCAATGCAGGCACATCGGCACCGCTCGCATCATCAGTCTCATGAGTGAAACAACGTCGTCTTCTGAACCGGCAACCGGTCCTCTGGCCACTGCCGAAACCCCACCTGCCGCTCCCGTCGTCGCCGAGCGGCATCGACATAGTCGCCTCACCGCAGCGGCTGCCTGGGTTGGCATCGTGGCGGGTGGCGTCTTCATCGTCGCCGTCATCTTCTTCTCCGGCTTCATCCTCGGCGCGCATGCCGGTGGCCACCACGGCGGCGGGCATCACCACGGAGGAGGGGGCCATCACGGCTTCATGGAGCACAGGGGCGGGCCGCCGATGTTCCCAATGGGCCCCGGGGGCAACCGCCCGTGGCCACCATCTGGCCCAGGTGGACCCGGTGGCCCGAACTTCGAGGGCCCGTCGCAGCCGAGCAGCCCCTCTTCAACCGCCCCGAGGCCGTAGCTCAACAACCACTGAGATCGACGTTCTGCAGAGAGCACGCCTGCAGAACGTCGATTTCGGCGTGATTTCGGGTACCCGCGGGATATGACCGAGAAATTCACGACGACAGACGCTGGCAGCCCCGCGCCGAGTATTGAACATTCGTTGACAGTTGGTCCCGACGGCCCGATTCTGCTGCAGGACCACTACCTGATCGAGCAGATGGCCAACTTCAACCGGGAACGCATCCCGGAGCGCCAGCCCCATGCCAAGGGCGGTGGCGCGTTCGGCGACTTCGAGGTGACTCAGGACCTCAGCAAGTTCACCAAGGCGGCGGTGTTCCAGCCGGGCACCAAGACCGAGATGGTGGCCAGGTTCTCTACCGTGGCAGGCGAGCGCGGCAGCCCAGACACCTGGCGTGACCCCCGCGGCTTCGCGCTGAAGTTCTACACCAGCGAGGGCAACTTCGACATGGTCGGCAATAACACGCCGGTGTTCTTCGTCCGCGACCCGATGAAGTTCCAGAACTTCATCCGCAGCCAGAAGCGGATGGCCGCCAACAACTTACGCGACCACCACATGCAGTGGGACTTCTGGACGCTGTCGCCCGAGTCGGCGCACCAAGTCACCTATCTGATGGGCGACCGCGGCATCCCGAAGACCTGGCGGCAGATGAACGGCTACTCCAGCCACACTTACAGCTGGCTGAACGCCGATAACCAGTTGTTCTGGGTGAAGTACCACTTCAAAACCGACCAGGGCATCGACTTCCTGACCCAGGAGGATGCCGATCGGCTGGCGGGCGAGGACGGCGACTACCACCAGCGCGACCTCTTCACGTCGATCGAGGACGGCAACTACCCCAGCTGGACCCTGCAGGTGCAGATCATGCCGTTCGAGGACGCGAAGACGTATCGCTTCAACCCGTTCGACCTCACCAAGGTGTGGCCGCACGGCGATTATCCGCTGCACGAAGTCGGCAAGATGACACTGAACCGCAACGTCGTCGACTATCACGCGCAGATCGAGCAGGCCGCTTTCGAGCCGAACAACATCGTGCCCGGCACCGGCCTCAGCCCGGACAAGATGCTGCTCGCCCGCGGGTTCTCCTACGCCGACGCGCACCGCGCCCGGCTTGGGGTGAACTACAAACAAATCCCGGTCAACGAGCCGCATGTGGAGGTCAACGCATACTCAAAAGACGGTGCGATGCGCATCCGCAATTCCACCGATCCGGTGTACACACCTAACTCGATGGGCGGGCCGGAGGTGGACCCGAAGCGGGCCGCCGAAGTGCACTGGGCATCCGACGGCGACATGGTCCGCAACGCGTACACACTGCGGCCCGAGGACAGCGACTGGGGTCAGCCCGGAACCTTGGTCCGCGAGGTGCTAGACGACGATGCGCGGGACCGGCTG
>JAVXWV010000325.1:0-5212 GCA_032230775.1 Mycobacterium sp.
GGCGGGGTCTGATCGAAACCCGCTGCATCCGTGACCCTTTCATGACTGGTGTCAGGTGCGGACGGTAGGGAATGTGGAATTTCCTCTAGGATGGCTAATCAACTAGGTTGACGGTACGACACGGGACCGGACTCCACAACACTGACTGGACGAGCTGCGCATTGCTGGCGACGTGGTCGTATACGGAAACCGCGATACTCCCAGCCGCGTCGGCGCCCGCCCAATACGCCTTCGGTAGTCACTGGCTTGGCCGCCCGCTGCGGAACCCGCAGACGTATCGGGGGTCGTAGCGGATGCTCTGCGACTAGATGGCCCCTGGCGTGCCGGCGGGCCTCAGCGTGCCGTTGATGTTCGGCACCATCGCCGGGGCCGGTATCCCGCCTATCGCCGCGTTGTCTCCCGGTATCCCATCGTCCACTGGCGACTCGAACGCGCCTCCACCGCAGAGCGGATGCCGCGCCCCCAACCAGTCGCATGCCGGATCGTCCTGGACGAAGGCAGGAGCGAGGGGCGGTACACCGGGTATGCCTGCATCGACGGGCGTTGCGTTCGCCGAAACGGTCGCACCCATCACGGCTACTCCGGCAATCCCTGCCGCCGCAGCCGTTCTGGCCAGCGTGCCGCGCACTCCCGCTGCCATCACCCAACTCATCTGTCGCTCCTTCAAGCGGGACTCAAACAAGTCCCTTTGACGTTTGCCGGTCTCGAATCACCACAACATCGCAGTCTTAATGCCCGTAGGGGTCGAATCGGCGGCGACTGTTGTGGCAACCATCGGCCACCCGGCGACTGCTCGAGGTCACTGGCTGGCCGAACTGGTTCGCGGCGGCGGAACCTGGGCGATGGCTGACAAGTTAGCCGGTCACGCTGCCGCCAAGAATCTGCCAAGGGCCCCCCTCGACGATGACGTTGCCCGCAAAGGCCAACACACCATTCATCCGAAGGGACTCACATGTTCACCACTCGCTTTATCAAGTCGATCGCCGGCACGGTGCTCGCCGGCGGCACGCTCGGATTCGCCGTGATGGCCGGGGCCGGCATGGCCAACGCCGACGCAGTCGATGACAGCTATGTGGCTGCCCTTGCGCAGGCTGGCATCCCGAAGATCAGTCCGGCTGCCGAAATCTCGGCAGGACATGCCGTGTGCCAAAACCTCGACGAGGGTACTACCACCCCTGACCGCGTCATCGCAGCATTCGTCGCCAAGAGGGTGTTTGCAACCCAACAGCAGGACGAAGCGATGGTCAATGCCTCGATGACGGCCTACTGCCCGCAGTACCTGCCATGATGGACGCGACCGACAATCACCTCAACCGAGGCGGACCCGATATGTGCGCCGCGTTTTCGCACCGGCGGGTGCTGCTTCAGTCCCGGGCCGTCAAGCTGATTGGCCTCCTGTCCGCCGTCGCAGTGGCCGCCTGTGCGCACACAACAGATACGCACACAACAGATGCGCACACAACAGAGATGTCCAAAACCAGTCCGGCGACCACGGTGCCCACGCCCGGCAGGGGCGCGGTCACGTTCGAGTACTTGCAGCGCGCGCCCGTGCCGGCGCTGTGCGAGCACGATCCAGGCGAACTGAGAAACGGGCAATTGCCGCCACAAGAGGGGCATCGCGGAAACGTCGACATCGCGTTGAACTACGACACCGGCGCCTACAAGGTGGCGTTTGGCGACCTGACGGGGGGCGGAGGCGACGCCGCAATGGTCGTCCACTGCAATGCCGGTGGGGTTGGGTGGCCGGAGACTGTGCAGCTCTATACGGCGGGCCAGAAGCTCACATCCGCCGGGCCCAGGTTGCTGGGGGGAATCGACCTCGGCGACCTTACCCACGGCGGCAGGGAAATCGTGACCGACCTGTCCATCTCGGACGGTGTCGCACATGTGACGTGGATGGCCAACGGTCCGAATGACGGAATGTGTTGTCCGACCGTGAAGATGATGGCCGACCTGCGTTGGGACGGTTCCAAAGTAGTTGCCCAGAACGTGCGCCGAGTCAACTAACACGTCGGCGAGAACTCACCGACGGGTCGAACCCTCCACATCGGTGAACAGAAAGCCACCACACCCAAAGGTGCAGCCGCCGTGGACATGCCCACAAAATTTCACAAGGAACGCCGAGTCGCCTTGAACATCAGTGGAATCGGTCCGGTCACCCGGACGCAGGTGTTCTGAGACGGACTTCCAGGCAGCCTCATATGTCACTTCTGATGGTTGCCCGTCATGTAATTCCCAACCCTGGGGTGTCCGTCGGGGCTGTTCACGTCCGCACTAGGGAAGCAACCCGAGCTGGGTTGGATATTCCCCCTCCACAGGGTCAGAAACGTAGGTAGCTGCCGGCGATCCGGGAGGACTAGAGATGTCCCAGTACCAGTCGTGGCAGACGCTCATGTCCCAAGTCACGGGGGGTCCAGAAGGCTGTTGAGGATGGGTGGCGGGTGATGTCATTTGTTGCGGCAGCGGTTGCCCCGGGCACCAGGTGTGAGTACCGGGCGTGGCCTGGGCGGTACCTGCGGCCAGACCTAGACCGGCCAGACCCAACCCACCTGACACTAAAACGGTCGTTGCTAACCGTGTGATTCCTTGTTTCATCATGATTCCTTACGTTGCGGTCGACCCATGGCGGCCGGTCTCGTAAAGACTGCAGCGAACGCCTTGGCGGATTCTTGGACGATCCTTCGACCTACTCAACGCCTGCGCAATCAGGGATGACCTAAATCGCGAAACCCCGCTTGGCTAATTCCTGCCAGCAAAGTCACCGTCAATATTCAGGTTGCCTGCGTCTCCGGCCCCAAACGGGCGGTGTGATTACAGCCGGTGGTCCGCTGCTTCTGCAGTGGGTTGTACGTTCTCATTTCCGATGTCATGTCGCGGTGCCCTGACCTGGGTTGATGCGGGTTGTCTCACGTCATGTCATCTGACTTTTGTCTCAGATTCGTGTCATTTCTTCAGGACGACCCCAGCGGACGCCGATTGCCACCTACGGCGCCCGCTGTCTTAATGTGTCCCTTGGAGGGTGCCCTGCCTATGCTCGACGGTTCGTACCTATACGCGCTCGATGTGGGCGCACCCGTGCTAGAGATACAGAGTCCGGCTGTGTCCGAGCGGCGCATGCCAAATACGAAGGGCAGCAGGCAAACACGCAATGCACGCTGAGTACATGCGGCTCGCCCTGGCGCTCGCTGAAAAGGCGACGCGTCACGGTGAGCCGCCCTTCGGCGCGCTGGTGGTGGCTCCGGACGGAGATGTCGTGGCGGACAGCACCGATCGGGTCGTCGCGGAAGCCGACATGACCTGGCACGCGGAGGTGAACGTGGTGCGGCTTGCCTCCCGCGCGCTGGGACCGGATCTCACCGGCTGCACGCTGTACACGACCGTCGAGCCTTGTCCGATGTGTTTCACGTCGGCCTGGCTGGCCAGGGTGTCGCGGGTGGTGTTCGGTTGCACGATGGATGCCGTCCATTCGGTCACCCTGGGGCAGCAGCGCGAGATGCGAATTCCCGCCAGTGAGGTGAACGTACGTTCCGGTGAACCCATCGAGTTACTGGGTGGCGTGCTGGCAGAGGCCTGTCTGAAACTATTCGAAGAACGTGCCGATGACCGTTGACCTGGACGCCGCCGAACTTGCCGAACCGGAACGCACTGCCGAAAACACCGCGCTCGTCCTGATCGACTTTCAGCGCGATTTCTGCGAAGCGGGTGGCTACGCCGACACCATTGACGACATTGGATTCGCACGCGAAGTCGTGCCACGTGCGTTGCGGCTGCTGCACGCGGCCCGCGAACACTCGCTGACCATTGTGCACACAGGAGAGGGGTACGCACCGGATCTGTCCGACTGTTCGCTTCGGCGACGCCTGCGCAGCGCACGGGTAGGTGCGCCGATCGGTTCCGTCGGGCCGCTCGGCCGGCTCCTGATCCGGGGCGAGTTCGGCCACGACTTCATCTCCGAGCTGACGCCGGAAGAATCTGAACTCGTTATCGACAAACCGAGTTACGGCGCATTCACGCACACCTCGCTAGAACCGGAGCTGCGCCGCCGCGGGATCGTTCACCTCTACTTCGCCGGTGTCACCGCCGACGTGTGCGTGCACACGACTGTGCGAGAGGCGACCGACCGTGGATTCTTCTGCCACTACGTCCGAGATGCGATCTCTACCTTCGATCCAGCGCTGCGGGTCGCCTGCGAGCGGATGGTCGACGTCGAGGGCGGCATCTGGGGTCGGCTGACCGATGTCCACGAGGCGCTGGGTGAGCTGGAGGTCCTGCGGTAGCCCGGGCTAGACTCTCCCACTCCGGCCAGCTGTTGATCAGGATGATCTCCACGAAGTCGTCGCGGACGAAGTCCTCGTCGTAATGGGTCAATTGGTGTTCGACGACGGTCACAGGTCGGCGCTCCGCGGGCGGGGTGGTAGATGGTCTCGAGTCCCTGCTCCAGGCAAGCCCCCGAAGGGTGGCCGTTGTCGCAGCGGGTTGAATGGGTGTCGTGGAGTTCAGAGACAGGCCGACCCACGTGATGGTTCCCGCCGGTGCGGGGCGGGCCGTGTGGGTGCGGCACGGCGAGCACCTGCGCATCGTCGACGTCGAGGGAGGACAGGTCGGTGATCTCTTCGCATTCGCTGCTGCGGATCCCGGCGAGCACCTGTCGGCGTCGCATACCCGCGCGTCGACGAGCACGTTGTTTCCGCGCATCGGTGAGCAGTTCATGACCAACCGACGGAGACCGATCCTGACACTGGTTGCAGACACTTCGCCGGGTGTCCACGACATGCTCATAGCCGCGTGCGACCCGGAGCGCTACCGGATGTTGGGCGCCCCGGGCCACGCCTGCTGCGCAGACAACATGCACGACGCCTTGGCGCAGATCGGGTTGGGCACCGACGCCGTCCCCCAGCCGGTGAATGTGTTCATGAACATCCCCGTGGGCACCGAGGGTGACCTGAGCTGGTTGCCTGCGGTGAGCCGGCCAGGGGATGCAATCACATTCGCGGCGGCGATGGATTGTGCGGTGGTCCTGTCGGCGTGTCCGATGGACCTCAATGAGATCAACGGCGAGCGGCCGACGTCGCTTGCCATCGACATCATGTCACCGAATCCTACTGCCCCCGAACGGATTTGATCGCGCGAGTTCTCCCGATTTAGCCATGTTGGTGAAGCGAGACGCGCGGCCGGGGGGACGCCTGTCCATTCTCAGGCTCGGTGTCATCAT
>JAVXWV010000352.1:0-3736 GCA_032230775.1 Mycobacterium sp.
CCGGTATTGCGCATATGCGCGATACCGTGATGCCCGCGCTCGAGGGTATTCCGGGGTGCCTCGGCCTGTCCTTGTTGGTCGACCGAACATCAGGCCGTTGCATTGCCACCAGCTCCTGGGACTCCGAGGAAGCGATGCGCGCGAGCGAGGAGACCATTCGGCCGATTCGTGACCAGGCCGCGGAGCTTTTCGGTGGTAGCACGCAGGTCGAGGAATGGGAGATCGCTGCCATGCACCGCGAGCACCGCGCGGGTGAGGGCGCCTGCGTCCGAGCCACCTGGGTCAAGGTCGATCCGGATCAAATCGACGGAGGCATCGAGTTCTATAAGACGAGCATCTTGCCCGCCCTCGAGGAGCTGCAGGGATTCTGCAGTGGCAGCCTGCTCGTCGACCGAGCGTCCGGTCGTGGCGTGGCCGCGGCCACCTTCGACAACGCCGAAGCGATTGAGCGGAACACCGACCAGTTGGACAGGATCAAAGCCACGGGCAGCCAGGAAGCAAACGCAGAAGTACTCGACCAGTGCGACTTCGAGTTGGCAGTCGCACACCTGCGTGTGCCCGAGATGGCCTGACCGCAGGACAAGCGGGCGGACCCCCATTTCTTCGAGGAGGTGCAGCACCGTGGAACAAACCCAGCACGAGACCTTCGCCCATCAGGAGTGCCCAGACTGTCACGCGCTGGCCGCAGACCTGGAGGCACACAAGCGATGGCACTCAAGGCTCGTCCATGACATCGCCACCGCCGTTGACACAGACGTGAGGCGACGAGCAGGAGCTCAGTAACCGCGCTACGCACTCGCCGCCCGCCACTGCGTTCGCTGCTGCGACGCGGCCAGCTGTCCCCGATAGCCTGATCCGGCGATACCGTAGGCGGGGACAATGACGCGTTTCAGTGATTCAGTGCTGACTCTGGCCACGGCTGTACCACCGGGCCTGCTTCCGGCACGCGAACAGATGACGTTGTCGTTGGGCTTCCACATCGTCCTGGCGTGTTTCGGTGTGGCGTTCCCGACGATCATCTTTCTGATGCACCGCCGCGGGATCGTGCACAACGACCCGACGGCGCTGCGGCTAGCCAAGCGGTGGGCGAAGGTGTCGGCGGTGTTGTTCGCTATCGGCGCGGTGTCGGGGACCGTGCTGAGTTTCGAGATGGGTCTGCTGTGGCCCGGACTGATGGGCCGGTTCGGCGACGTCCTGGGTGTGCCGTTCGCGTTGGAAGGGCTCTCGTTCTTCGTCGAGGCGATCTTTCTGGGTATCTACCTGTACGGCTGGGACCGCATGCCGCCGCGGCTGCATTTGGCCTCCATCATTCCGATGGGCGTTTCCGGCATCGTTGGCACGTTTTGTGTGGTCTCAGTCAACGCTTGGATGAACAACCCCACCGGGTTCACGATTCACAACGGCGCGGACGGGATCACTGTCGACGACGTCAACCCCTGGCGGGCCATGTTCAACGACGGCGTGTGGCTGCAGTTTCTGCACATGTGGGTCGGCGCCTTCATGCTCGTCGGCCTGGTGGTGTCGGGGGTGTACGCAGCCGGGATGCTGCAGGGTCGCACCGATGCTCATCACCGGCTGGGGTTCAGCATCCCCTTCACCGTCGCCGGCGTCGCGGCGATCGCCCAGCCGCTTATCGGGCATGTGTTGGGCTTACAGGCCGGCGCCCGCCAACCGTCCAAGCTTGCCGCTTTCGAGCTCAATCCGACCACCGAGCCTGGGCCCGCACCGGAGAAGATCGGTGGATTTCTGATCGACGGCCACGTCCGGTGGGCGCTGCCCATCCCGCGAATCGGGTCCTTCATCGCCACGGGCACTTTCGATGGGGACGTTCCCGGCCTGGACACGGTTCCCAGATCGGACTGGCCGCCGGTCAACATCACGCACTGGGCGTTTCAGATCATGGTGGGAATCGGACTGCTGGTAGCGCTCGTCGTGGTGGTGTTCTGGCTGGCCCGCCGGCGCGGCCGTGACCTGCTGGCCAACCGATGGTTTCTGCGGATCTCGGTGATCGCAGGTCCACTGGCGGTCATTGCGGTGGAATTGGGTTGGGCGGCAACAGAGGTCGGACGCCAACCGTGGACCGTCTGGCAGGTGTTGCGGACCACCGATGCAGCGAGCATGAGCACCGGAATCTGGTGGAGCTTTACCGGGGTGTTGATCGTATACGTCGGCCTGACCGTGGGCGCCTTTGTTGTGCTGCGGTCGATGGCGCGGCGCTGGCGCGCCGGCGACGAGGACTTGCCCAGTCCCTACGCCCCCGAAGTTCTCGCCGACAAGTCACCGCCGGAGCCGGTGCGATGACGCTGGCCACGGTCGTCGCCGCGGCGATGTTCATCGGGGTGATCGCCTATGCAGTACTCGCCGGGGCTGACTTCGGTTCCGGCTTCTACGATTTGACTGCAGGCGGAGGCCGAAGCGGAGCGGAAATGAGGACGCTGATCGACCACAGCCTCGGGCCGGTCTGGGAAGCCAATCACGTGTGGCTGATCTACGTTCTGGTGATGTGGTGGACCGGCTTTCCGACCGCCTTCGCCGCCGCGACCACCACGCTGTTCATCCCGCTTATGCTGGCGCTGGGCGGAATTGTATTGCGCGGGGCCAACTTCGCGTTTCGCAAGTACGCCGCCACCTTCGCCCAAGCGCGGTTGTTCGGCGCCATCTTCGCCAGTTCGTCGTTCATCACACCGTTCTTCTTTGGCACGGTGGCCGGCGCCATCGCCTCGGGCCGCGTGCCTGCCGGCGGATACGGCGACAGAGTCGGATCATGGATCAACCCCACGTCGCTGGTCGGCGGTTGCCTCGCAATCTCCACGTGCGCCTTCCTCGCCGGAGTGTTCCTGACCGCCGACGCCGCCCGGACGGGCAACCCTGCGCTGGCTGAACGGTTGCGCGTGCGGACTCTGGCGGTAGGGGTTCTCGCCGGCGCAATCGTGTTCGCAGGCCTCTATCCGATCCTGCTCGACGCGCCGACACTCAGCCACGGACTGCTCCATGCCGCACTGCCGCTGATGGTGATCTCCGCGCTTGGCGGTGTCATGACGCTGTTTCTGGTCTACCGCCGAAGCTATTCGATCGCACGGTTTTTCGCGGTCTCGGCCGTCGCTGCGGTAGTGGCGGGGTGGGCGTCGGACAGTACCCGTGGCTGCTGGTCGATCAGCTGACCATCAACGACGCTGCCGGCGCCAGGGCCACCCTCACCGCACTGCTCGTCGTCGTCGCCTTGGCGGGGGTCATCGTGCTACCGGCCCTGGCATACCTCCTGCGCCTGACGCAATCCGAGAAGTGGAGCCACACCCACTGGACGCCGACGTAGCTCAGGACCGGGTGGATTTCGCGGCCGAAGGATCAATTTGAGGGGTGGCGGTGACGGAAACGGGTAACCGCTTAATGGAGCTTCACCTTGGAAGCTGTGTCAGAAGGATTTGCTATGAGCGGTGCCGATAAAGGCAGGAACAAACTTCAGCAGGTCAGGGGCAAGATCAAAGCGGCAACCGGGCGCGCGACCAACGACCCCGGCTTGGAAGCGCAGGGCAGGGCCGATCAGCGGATATCTCACCTGAAAGACGCGGGTGAAAAAGTCAAAGACGCATTTCGCCCCCGACGTCACCGCCAGATGTAGCCCGAGCTCGACTCAATGACGGGTCAAACCAGTCCGACCGCTGTCGTCCGAGATGCCACCGCCGACCCGGTCGCCCGCGTCGCCGCTCGCGCCGGCTATGTCATCAGCGGGATTCTG
>JAVXWV010000383.1:0-5688 GCA_032230775.1 Mycobacterium sp.
TGCGCAGGCTCTTGCGGTTGTGCACCCGGTACACGTCGGCACCGACAGTCATCTTCGCCAGCGCGACCACCGCACAGCCCGCGGCGACCGCCTCCGAGCTCATCGGGCAGACAGTGGCGGAAGTGACCGAGGACGGCTCGCCGCAGGGCGCGCGCACCGTGGCGCTGTGGGAGCCTGCACTGCGCGAGGACATCGTCGGCGAAAACGGCGCTCCGGTACGGCGTTCGGCAGGTGCCGAGGCTGCCAGGGTGATGGCCGACCTCATCGCCGAGGGCGCGCGAACGCTGACCTTCGTGCGGTCACGCCGCGGCGCCGAATTGACAGCACTGGGCGCGCGAGCACGACTCGAAAACATCGCTCCCGAGCTGGCCGAGCGTGTGGCGTCCTACCGCGCGGGTTATCTGGCCGAGGACCGCCGGGCACTGGAACGCGCTCTGGCCGAAGGCGAATTGCGGGGGATGGCGACCACCAACGCGCTGGAGCTGGGCGTGGACATCGCGGGACTGGATGCGGTGGTGTTGGCAGGATTTCCAGGGACCGTCACGTCGTTCTGGCAGCAGGCCGGCCGTTCGGGCCGTCGCGGGCAGAGCGCGCTGATCGTGCTGATCGCCCGTGACGACCCGCTGGACACCTACCTCGTGCACCATCCGGCTGCACTTCTGGACAAGCCGATCGAACGCGTGGTGATCGATCCCGGCAACCCGTATATCCTTGGCCCGCAGCTGCTTTGCGCGGCAACCGAGCTGCCGTTGACCGACATGGAGGTGCGGATATGGAACGCCGAGGCAGTGGCGGAGACACTCGTCGACGACGGGCTGCTGCGGCGGAGGCCCAGCGGCTACTTTCCCACCCCTGGCGTCGATCCGCATCCGGCGGTGGACATTCGCGGCTCCTCGGGGGGCCAGATCGCGATCCTGGAGGCCGGCACCGGCAGGCTGCTTGGCAGCGCGGGTGTAGGCCAGGCACCGGCGTCGGTTCACCCCGGCGCGGTGTATTTGCATCGGGGTGAGAGCTATGTCGTCGACTCGCTGGATTTCGAGGATGGCATCGCGTTTGTGCATTCGGAGGACCCTGGCTATACGACGTTCGCGCGCGAGCTCACCGACATCGCGGTGACCGGCCAGGGTGAACGGACGACTTACGGGCCGGTCACCATTGGCCTCGTACCGGTGGCGGTGACCAATACGGTGATCGGCTATCTGCGGCGCAGGCTCGACGGTGAAGTTATCGACTTCGTTGAGCTGGATATGCCGACCCGCACGCTGGACACCGTGGCCGTGATGTGCACGATCACACCGGAGGCGTTGCAGCACAACGGAATCGACTTGCTGCGCGTGCCGGGATCGCTGCACGCCGCTGAACACGCAGCGATTGGCCTGCTGCCGTTGGTCGCAAGCTGCGACCGCGGCGACATCGGCGGAGTGTCGACAAACGTGGGTCCGGTGCAGGGATTGCCGACGATCTTTGTCTACGACGGCTACCCCGGCGGCGCCGGTTTCGCCGACCGCGGCTTCCGGAAGATCCAGACGTGGTGGGGAGCGACGGCAGCGGCCATCGAAGCCTGCGAATGCCCCGTCGGCTGCCCGTCGTGCGTGCAATCGCCGAAATGCGGCAACGGCAACGATCCGCTGGACAAGCAGGGTGCATTGGGAGTGCTGCGTCTGGTGCTCGGCGCGCTCGCAGGCGACGCGCCGTGATCCGCCCACGGGGCGACCGACCCCTCGACGGTCGCCCCGTGGATCCGCGGCCAAGGCAGTGCTCGAAAATCGAGCACGCCGAACACGCAGACAGGTGCGGCGAACAGTCGGACGACGCGATCCGTTCCCAATCCCGGAAGTCGGGCGCAACCGGAAAGTACCTCGTAGGAGGGCCTGCTGCAACTTGGGGATGCTTTACCGAACCGGCTCAGAACCCCGCTAGCAGCGCGGATCGACGGATTCCGTAGATGGCTTCGGAGGGGAGGCGGCCATCAGCGCGACGGTAAGATGCCCTTATGAACCACGACTGGCTGCTCGTGGAAGTTCTCGGCAGCGAGCCCGTCGTCGTCGCACAAGGTCCTCGAACCAAGAATCTGGTTCCAATCAGCGCATTCTTGAGGCGAAACCCGCATCTCATGGCGATCCAGACGGCCATCGGCGAGACCGTGCGCGCCGGAGTCGGGCTGAGCAGCATCACACCGAAGCATGACCGCGTAATTCGTACTGAAGTTGTTCAGATGTCCGATGGGCGTATCCACGGCGTGCACGTGTGGATCGGTCCGCCTGAGCTGGATCCGCCAGACCGCCCAAAACCAGGACCGCTGATCTGGGACCTGACGAACGCGACCGCGACCGACACACCCGAGTCGCTGTGGAACAGCGGATGGGATCCGGAGAAGGCGCCTACTCACGGCAGGGCGTTCGCCGACGACTTGCCGCGGCGCGATCTCAATCCCAGCGAAGCCAAGGTTTTGTCGATGGCGATCAAACCCGAGCTCGGCACGAAGTTCTGCAGTACCTGGGACATAACAGATTTCAACGGCGAACCGATCACCATCGGCTTTGTCTCCCGGGTGCTGCAGGAGAGCCAGGATGACGGCAGCGAACGCCTGGTCTGCCGGGCGATGAACTGGCGCAGCGTGCGCGAGGACCCGGATGTGCCTCATGACTACCTGGCGCAGCGGATTCTCGCCGGATTGGCGCAACCCGACGTCTATCGGTGTCTGGTCGATCTCAAGAATTGGACGCTGTTGAAGTGGCTGGACGATCCGGTGCCGTTCTTCGACTGGCGCGCAAGCATGTCAGGTGACCGCGCCGTCCACCCCGCTGATCGGGGCCAAATGGCAAAGATGGCAGCGGAATTCGCTACGGGGTCGGCATCGGGCGTGCTGCGCATGAAGGCCAACGGCGGTGGATGGTCGCCCGTCCATATCACAGTCAACCGCGTTCAGCTCGACGAGGACATCTACGCGGGGATGGCGACGCTGCGCATCCCCACCGCTGAGCAGATTGCCGCCGCCGGGCTAGAAGACATCGACGACGCTCAGCCCCCGAAGCGAAAGGCCAAGCCCCTCAAGGACAGAGCGGCCAAGTCCTAGCTCCCGTCAGCCGGACCGGCCCTGGCGGTGGCGCGCGCCGGCCCCACCGCGATCCTTCCGAGTGACACGCGTGCCTCCACGGTGACGACCACATCGAGTTCCTCGACCTCGCAACGGGTGACAGCCGCGTTCATGGCGAGTGCCAACGCCGATGCCCGCGAGCAGGCCGGGCCCGTGCCGTCGGCGAGGTACACCGCCGCGGCCAACGCGGCCAGGTCGGCCGCCGCCTGCGCCCGGTGGCGGGCGATCACCGCCGACCCGACGTACACACCGCCGGTGGTGATCGCCAGCAAGACCGCCATCATCGCGACGGCAACAAGACTGGCAGAGCCGCGTTCAGCGCGGACCAGGCTCGGCCGCCGCGACCGCCTCCGCGGCGATGGTGATGCCAGGCAACAGGGGCGACTTCGCGGTGACCCTGGCCACCACGAACTCGCCATCGCGCCGTAGCTGTACGACCGCCCCGTCGGGCGCGATGCGTTGTGCGGCATCGCCTGTCGAGCCGTCATCGCCCCGTGCCGCGAGCCGAGCAGCCTCACGCGCGGCGTCGACGCACCGCACTTGCATCGACACCGCGGTGAGCCCTGACACACACAAGACGAGCACGACGACAAGTGCAGCGATCGCGAACGCGGCCTCGACGGTGACACCGCCGGCCTCATCGACTAGACGTTGGTGTTCAACGCCCGATTGATGATGTTGGTCAACGCGCTGACGACCGAGTCGCCGGTGATCACCGTGTACAGGATGGCCCCAAACGCCGCCGCGGCGATGGTTCCAATCGCATACTCGACCGTCGACATGCCGTCGTCGTCGACCACCAACAACGTCAACTGCGCCCGCAGCGACCGAATCTTGTTTCTTACTATCATTATTCCCCCTCATTTCCAGTCGACCGTCACATAATCCCCGACCTCAATACGTCACCGGCCAACCCGGCGACCACGGGGATGATCCCCAAACACACAAACGCCGGCAGGTAGCACAGGCCCAGCGGCCCTGCGATCAACACCGAGGCCCGCTCAGCGGCGGCGCTCGCAGCATCGGCCGCTTCGTGGCGTGATTGGTCGGCCAGCTCCGCAACTCCTTGTGCCAACGCGGTTCCCGACGACGCCGACCGCCGAGCCAGCCGCAACAGCACTTCGGCATTCTTGCCAACCGGGCCACCAGGGCTCGTCCACGCCGAAGCCGGCTCGGCGCCAAGCGCCAACAGGTCGGCGGCACGGCTGAGCAGCCGCGCCAGTCCCGCGGGAGCAGACGGCGCGGTCGCCGACGCGGCGGTCGACACAGCCATCCCCGAACGCAGACATGCGGCAAGAACGTCGAAGGTGGACGCTGCGGCCAGGGGATCGCACGGTGCCGGCGGCGTTGACCGATGTCGCGGCCGCACAGCCGTCAACCCCGCCCGGATCTGCGCCCTGGAGTCAGCACCGATCAGCAGCGCGGCAGCCAAAAGCAAAGCAGCCCAGCTCATGTCGATACCTGCGCGGTGATGTGATCCGACCACAGCAACCCGCCGCAAGCCAACGCGACGCCGATGACCAACAGCCAGCCGCCCATCCCGCCGGACAGCAGGAAGCTCACTGGATCTGCCCCGATCAACTGTCCGAGGCCGACGCCAAGGAGCGGTAACCCGGCCAGCAAGGCAGCAGTGGTGCGCGCGCCGGTCATCCCTGCGTCGACCTTTGCCGTAAAGCGGCCCCGCTCAACGATGTCACGCTGAGCTGTCTGCATCAGCGTCGCGATCGCCAGTCCGTGGTCCTGGGCCAGTTGCCAGCACACCGCGAGCCGCTCCCAATGCGCTGACAGCGATGAGCTTCGGGCGACGCTGCGCAGGCCGGCGGCCACGTCGGCTCCGAGCCGTGCACGCGCGGCGACCGCACGAAGTGATGCCGCCACCGCGCCGTCGACCTCGCTGGCTGCGACGCTGAACGCAGCAACTGGATGGGCACCCACTCGCAGTTCGCCGACGAGAACATCCAATGCGCCTTGCAATGCCTCGGATTCGGCGGTGCGGCGTCGTAGCCGAGCCCGTCGCCTCCTGCGTATCCACAGCGTGCTGCCGACGATCGAGCAGGCCGCGACGACGCTGACCGGAAGCATGACCGCCAGGGCCGCAGCAACGGCGGCCGCGCACGGCAGCAAGTGGAATTGGCGGCGTGCGGGAGCGAGAAACCCGAGGGTACGGAGTCTGCGTCGGGATCCGGACGGGATCATCACAAGAGCCAATGCCAGCGCGACCGCCGCGCCACTCATGGCAGTGCCCGGTTGCGCAGCAACGTCGTCAAATGCTCGTGACCACAGCCGAATCCGGTGTCGACGTGCCATGCGGTGGCCACCCGGACACGACAGTCGTCGCCGCGCCGGAGCACTCCGATCTCGCTCAGCCGACGCGTGCCGTTTCGGTCGCGGCTCACGTGCACCACCACCTGCACCGCCGCCGCCAGTTGGCTGTGCAACGCCGCGGGGTCGAGCCCGCCGAGCGCGGCAAGGGCTTCGAGGCGAGCCGGTACCTCGGCGGGGTTGTTGGCGTGTACCGTCCCGGCGCCGCCGTCGTGGCCCGTGTTGAGCGCGGCCAGCAGATCGACGACCTCGGCGCCGCGCACCTCGCC
>JAVXWV010000419.1:0-2832 GCA_032230775.1 Mycobacterium sp.
TGGGCCGCGTCCACGTCGAGCGCGACGGCGTCTCGCACAGTCACGAGGCCCGCTTCGTGCTGATCGGCACGATGAATCCTGAAGAGGGTGAGCTGCGCCCGCAGTTGCTCGACCGCTTCGGGCTGACTGTGGATGTGCGCGCCTCACGCGATGTCGACGTTCGGGTCGACGTCATCCGGCAGCGGATGGCGTTCGAGGCCGATCCGGTCGGGTTCGCCGATCGATATGTTGCCGACGATGCCGAACTGGCCCGTCGCGTCATCGCGGCCCGCGCGGGGGCCGACTCTGTTTGCCTGCCGGACAACGAGTTACGGCGCATCGCGGCATTGTGTTCAGCATTCGACGTCGACGGCATGCGAGCCGATCTGGTGGTGGCACGCACCGCTGTCGCGCATGCCGCATGGCGCGGGGCCGATACCGTTGCGGAGGAAGACATTCGGGTGGCCGCCGAACTTGCGCTGCCGCACCGGCGACGCCGCGACCCGTTCGACGACCCGGGGCTTGATCCTGATCAACTCGACGACGCGATGGCCCAGGCGGCGGAATCCGCCGACGAGCCGGAGCCCGACCCGGACCCGCAAGGCGGTGGCGACTCGATCTCGGATGACGGATCCGGGCAACCGGTGCCGCAACGCAATTCGAACTCTGCGCCCCGACCGAGTGCAGCGCCGTCGCCGGTGTTTCACACAAAGGCGCTGGTGGTGCCGGGCGTCGGCGAAGGCGCGCCGGGCCGCCGGTCACGCGCCCGAAACCGGATGGGAAAGGCGATCTCGGCGACCGCCGAACCGGGGGCCGGCCACGGCATGCACGTGTTCGGGACGCTGCTGGCCGCCGCCGGTCGCCAGAGTGCCCCCGGTCGGCTGCGTCCCGGTCCGGACGACGTGCGTCGTGCGATCAGGGAAGGCCGCGAAGGCAATCTGGTGATCTTCGTCGTCGACGCCTCGGGCTCGATGGCCGCGCGCGACCGGATGTCGGCGGTCAGCGGTGCGACGTTGTCGCTGTTGCGAGACGCATACCAGCGCCGCGACAAGGTGGCCGTCATCACGTTCCGGCAGCAGGACGCCCAGCTGTTGTTGCCGCCGACGTCGTCGGTGCACATCGCGGGCCGCAGGCTGGCCCGGTTCGACACCGGCGGGAAAACGCCACTGGCGCAAGGCTTGCTGGCCGCCCGCGATGTGGTGGTGCGCGAAAAGGCGCGTGACCGGGCGCGGCGCTGCCTGGTTGTGGTGCTCACCGACGGGCGAGCCACCGGCGGCCCCGACCCGCTGGGACGCACGCGGGTGGCCGCGGCCCGGCTGGTCGCCGAGGGCGCCGCCGCGGTCGTAGTGGACTGCGAAACATCGCATGTGCGACTGGGTTTGGCCGAGCAGCTGGCCGGCTACCTCGGTGCACCTGCGGTGCGGTTGGCACACCTGCACGCCGACACCCTGACGGCACTGGTCACGTCCCAGGCCGACCGCAACGTCGCGTAGGGAGACGTCGATGCCACAAGGTCAACCGGAAACCGTCCCCGACGACGGCCTGACGACCCGTGCCCGCCGCAACGCTCCGCTGCTCGCCGTGCACACCGGCGCAGGTAAGGGCAAGTCGACGGCGGCATTCGGCATGGCGCTGCGGGCCTGGAACCAGGGTTTCAAGATCGCGGTGTTTCAGTTCGTCAAGAGCGCCAAGTGGAAGGTCGGTGAGGAAGCGGCGTTTCGTGAACTGGGCCGCCTGCACGACGAGCATGGGGTTGGCGGTCCAGTGGAGTGGCACAAGATGGGCGCGGGCTGGTCGTGGTCGCGCAAGCCTGGCACCGACGTCGAGCATGCAGCGGCGGCCGCCGATGGCTGGGCGGAGATCTCCCGAAGGCTGGCCGGCCAACAGCACGACTTTTATGTGCTCGACGAGTTCACCTATCCACTGAAGTGGGGGTGGGTCGACATCGATGAAGTAGTGGACGTGTTCCTCTCGCGGCCAGGCACACAGCACGTCGTCGTCACGGGCCGCGATGCGCCGCAGCGGTTGCTTGACGCCGCGGACCTGGTGACGGAGATGACGAAGGTCAAGCACCCGATGGACGAAGGCCGCAAGGGCCAGAGGGGCATCGAGTGGTGAGCCTTGATCGGCGCGAGCGTGCGCAAAGTGTCACGATTTGCGGCGTGTCGCTGTGCAAACACGCTCCCCCTTGCACGCGGGGTGGTACCCCCAGCTCGCGGGGGTTGAGGTGAGTGTTCCCGCTGTCGTGATTGCCGCGCCGGCGTCGGGCAGCGGAAAGACCACCGTCGCAACGGGTTTGATGGGCGCGCTGCGCCGGGCCGGGCGGCGGGTCGCGCCGTTCAAGGTCGGTCCCGATTTCATCGACCCCGGCTACCACACGCTGGCTGCGCTGCGGCCGGGCCGCAACCTCGACCCGGTGCTGGTGGGGGAGCAGTTGATCGGACCGCTGTACAGGCATGGCAGCGCAGGCACCGACATCGCGGTCATCGAGGGTGTGATGGGGCTGTTCGACGGGCGCATCAGCGAGGGCCCCGCCCACACCGCCGTCGCCCAGGGATCGACCGCGCACGTCGCCGCACTGCTGGGCGCGCCGGTGATCCTGGTGGTCGACACCCGCGGCCAGAGCCACAGCATTGCGGCTCTGCTGCACGGCTTTTCGACATATGACCAGTCGGTGCGCATCGCAGGTGTGATCCTCAACCGGGTGGGCTCGCCTCGGCACGAGGAGGTGCTGCGGCAGGCCTGCGAGCATGCCGGTGTGCCGGTGTTCGGCGCGATCCCGCGTGCCGACGAACTGTCCGTCCCGTCACGGCACCTCGGCCTGGTCACCGCCGTCGAACACGGCGAGCAGGC
>JAVXWV010000519.1:0-3037 GCA_032230775.1 Mycobacterium sp.
AGCGAGGTGCCGAGATCCTTCTCGAAGACCATCACGCCGACCGAGGCGATCCAAGCCGCCAGCAGCGGCGCCAGGTCGCGGGGCCGCGGCAGGTCCATCCCGACGAAATGCTTGCCCGCGCTGGTGAACACGCTGCGCTTGGACACCAACACCGCCGCGAAGAAAATGAGCAGCAGAATCTTGGAGAACTCGGCAGGCTGAATTGAGAAGCCCGGCAGCTCTATCCAGATCTTTGCGCCGTTCTGCTCCGACACCGACCTGGGCAGCACAGCGGGGATGGCAAGCAGGATCAAGCCCGTCAGACCGCAGACGTAGCCGTAGCGCGCCAGTAGTCGATGGTCGCGTAGGAAGATCACCACAAGCGAGAAGACCACCACGCCGACGAGAGTCCACAACATCTGCTGATTGGCCGTGCCGCCGAGGCCTCGTGACGACGGCCCACCCGCCGCGAGGTCGAGACGGTGAATCATGACCAGTCCCAGGCCATTCAATAGCGCGACGATCGGCAACAGCAGCGGGTCGGCGTACGGCGTGAACCGCCGAACCGCCAAATGGGCGCCGGTGAACAGCGCGAGATACGCGACCGTGTACTGCGCCAGGTCCCAATGCAGCCCCTGCTCCTGGTTTGCCTCGACAAGCAGCAGTGCCACGGTGGTGATCAGCGCGGCGAAGCCGAGCAGTAACAGTTCGGAGTTGCGCCGGTTCGGCAGCGGCGGCGTGACGGTGACTGGCGACTGCGGCTGCGTCGTCATGACACTTCGGCAGTTCGTTCCCGGCTCTGGTGGTGGGGGAGGCAGCGCGGTCACGGTCGGCTGCGGCGTTGGGGACGGCGAAGGCGGCGGGGCAACTGGCGGCGGCGCACCCGGCGCCGCCGGAGCCGGCGCGGTCACGCTGGTAGGAGTCGCCGGGGCCGGTGTCTCACTGCCGGATTCCGGAATGCCGGGATTCACAGGAGTTTCCGGCAGATGGGGTGTCGGCGATGGTGACGTCGTGGTGCTATTGGACGTCGTAGTGCGCGGGGCACACGCCGGGAGTACCGAACTTCGGGCGAGTTCTTCGATCTGGCTGATCGCTTCGTCGAGCGTGCCCGAAGGCAGGCCCGCGATCACCTGCGCCCGCTCCGATGGCCGCATATCATCCACACCAAGCATGCGGCAATCCAAGTTGTCGGTGGACCGCCCGGCGCGGATGAGCGATAATTCATTCCGCGCGTTGAGACACCCCAACAGGTAGGGCTCCTGTAGCGCTAAACCCAGAAAGGAACCCTGCACACCCTGCATGATCGACACCGTGCCGTCGTGCTCGGTGACGTAGAAGTTGTTTCGTACGATCTCGCGGCCGATGGCAAGCCCGGCCAGAACAACCAACACCAGCAGAGCCGACGCGATGAGCATTCGGCGTCGTGACCGTGGCTTGGGCGGCGGTTCCTCCGGTTGTGGCACAACGCGTTTGGCTTCGCTGCGGCGCGGATTGAACGCCGAAGCGCGACCGGCCGAGGTGTTGGGCGGCGCTACCTGATCGTCGTCGCCGGACACCGCGCCCGCAAGGATGGGCTGGGTCTGGCCGTAGTCGTAGTCGATGACATCGGCCACCACCACGGTGACATTGTCGGGTCCACCGCCGCGTAGCGCCAATTCGATGAGCCGGTCCGCACTTTCGGCGACGTCGGAAATCTGCATCGCCTCGAGGATCGTTTCGTGGCTGACCGGATCCGACAAACCGTCAGAGCACAGCAGGTACCGGTCGCCGGCTCGCGCCTCGCGCATGATCAGCGTCGGCTCCACCTCGTGTCCGGTGAGCGCCCGCATGATCAGCGAGCGCTGCGGATGGCTGTGCGCCTCCTCGGCAGTGATGCGGCCTTCGTCGACGAGCGTCTGGACGAATGTGTCGTCCTTGGTGATCTGGGCGAGCTCACCGTCGCGAAGAAGATAGCCGCGGGAGTCACCGATGTGCACCAGCCCAAGGCGGTTGCCCGCGAACAGGATTGCGGTCAGCGTGGTGCCCATGCCCTCGAGCTCGGGATCGGCTTCGACATGCGCCGCGATCGCCGAGTTGCCCTCGCGGACCGCGGAGTCGAGCTTGGAAAGCAGATCGCCGCCCGGCTCGTCATCGTCGAGGTGCGCCAGCGCGGCGATTACCAGTTGCGAGGCCACCTCGCCCGCGGCGTGGCCGCCCATCCCGTCGGCCAGCGCGAGAAGGCGCGCGCCTGCATACACCGAGTCCTCGTTATTGGCGCGGACCAAACCGCGGTCGCTGCGAGCGGCGTACCTAAGCACCAGTGTCACGGGCGCAGCTCGATTACCGTCTTGCCGATTCGAACCGGCGTGCCCATCGGAACCCGTACCGCCGTCGTCACCTTCGCCCTGTCAAGGTATGTGCCGTTGGTCGATCCTAGGTCCTCGACATACCATTCCGAACCCCGCAGTGAGATCCTGGCGTGCCGCGTCGAGGCGTAGTCATCGGTGAGCACCAGCGTCGAGTCGTCGGCCCTGCCGATGAGGACGGGCTGAGTGCCCAATGTGATGCGGGTTCCGGCCAGCGCACCCTCGGTGACGATCAGCTGGCGCACCAGGTTGCGGCGGCCTCTGTTGGGTAGCAGCGAACCCCGCAGCGCCAGCCCCCGTCGCACCATGACCGCCCCGGTCGGCGCATAGATGTCGGTCCGCAGGATCCGCAGCACTGACCAGATGAACAACCACAGCAACAACAGGAATCCGGCGCGCGTCAGTTGCAGAACTAACCCCTGCATCTGACGTCCTCTCCGTCCCCGTTCCGTTCGCTTCGCTTCTGCCCACCGGACAGCTCAGCCACCTTCGGCAACGTCACGATACTTGGACGGCGTTCGACGTGAGGGTGAAGCGTGCAGCTTCGCCTTGCTGCCGCCGTCTGGAACAGACGGATCCCTCAGTGAACGCGGACGATGATCTCGGAGTGGCCGACCCGGATCACGTCGCCGTCGGCCAGCTGCCACTCCTGCACCGGCGCGTTGTTCACCGTGGTGCCGTTGGTGGAGTTGAGGTCCGACAGCAGCGCGACC
>JAVXWV010000533.1:0-7082 GCA_032230775.1 Mycobacterium sp.
TCGGTATATGCGGACGCGATCGCCAGCGCGACAGCCAAGTCCGACGACGGGTCGGTCAGCCGCATTCCGCCGACAGTGGACAGGTAGATGTCGTTGGCCCCGACGGGCAGCCTGGCGCGCTTCTCCAGCACCGCGGTGATCATGGCGGCGCGCGACGAGTCGATGCCGCTGACTGCGCGTCGCGGCGAGCCGCTGGCTGATGAGCCGATCAGCGCCTGAACCTCACCGATCAGTGGGCGTTTGCCGTCGAGCGTGACCGTCACCGCCGTGCCCGATACTGGCTTGGGCCGTTGGTCGCGGAAGAGTCCTGAAGGGTCGGCGACACACTCGATTCCGTTGTCGTGCAATAGAAAACAGCCCACCTCGTCGGCGGCGCCGAAGCGGTTCTTCACGCCGCGCACCATCCGAAGCGCCGAAGTGCGGTCGCCCTCGAAGTGCAGCACGACATCGACAAGATGTTCCAGCGAGCGCGGCCCGGCGATGGCGCCGTCCTTGGTGACGTGGCCGACCAGAAGCATCGATACCCCTGATGTCTTGGCTGCCATGGTCAGCGCTGTCGTCACCGCCCGCACCTGAGTGACCCCGCCGGTGACGCCGTCGACCTCGGTCGTGGACATGGTCTGCACCGAGTCGACCACCACCAGCGTCGGCTGAACCTCGTCGATGTGGCCGAGCGCCGTCTGCAGATCCGATTCGGCGGCCAGATAGACCTCGTCGTGCGTGCAGCGGGTGCGTTCGGCCCGCAGCCGGATCTGGCCCGCCGACTCCTCGCCGGACAGATACAGCGCGCGCCTGCCCGCCTGCGCCCAGCGATGCGCGACCTCGAGCAGCAGCGTCGACTTGCCGACACCGGGGTCGCCTGCGAGCAGTGTCACCGAGCCCGGGACCAGACCTCCGCCGAGAACCCGGTCCAGTTCACTGACCCCGGTACGGAAATGACGGGTGCTGCCGGGGTCGATCGAGCTGATCGGCACCGCGGGCGAGGTCGGCGCGACGGCGCGCCGGATGGCCGAGCCGTTGACGGCGGCCAGCACCGCGACTTCGTCGACGGTTCCCCAGGTGCCGCAATCCGGGCAGCGGCCAACCCATTTGGCGGAGACGTGGTGGCATTCGGAGCAGCGGTACTGCGAACGCGCCTTAGCCACGTCGTGACGGTAACCGGTCGGACCGACAGCCAGCCCGAATTACCTAGTGGTGAGCGCCCGTGTCGCCGGCTTCTACGGCGGTTTCGCGTCGCGGGGCCTCGCCTGCCGAGATCGGCACCGTCGCCGTGGTCTCGCCCGCCTTCTCGAAGGCGAACGTGAATTTGTATGTCAGCCCGTTCGTGATCGGCGTGGACAGCGCCACCGCCGCCTTGGCGACATCGGCCTTCTCGGCGGATTCCAGCGGTGCGATCTGGCCGTCCGGCGCGCCGACGGCAAGCACGCCGTTCGCGGGCACGGAGGTGTCTCCCGTCAACGTCACCTTGCCGACGTCGGAAGTGATCGACACGAGCTTGTCGTTGACGTCGGGCGAGTTGTTCACGGCGACAAACAACAGCTCGACGTCGGTGCCCGGCTGCACGTAGTCGGTGGACTGCGCGGCCCGCAGGTGGACATTGCGCAGCGAGATCGGTCCGACGTTGGCGCTGGTGCCGTTCACGGCGGGTTCCTGGGTGGCCATCTGGGAGACCTGCCCGGCGCTGCAGCCGCTGAGGGCAACAGTGGCGGCCAGACCGCAGGCCGCCAGGCCGGCAACGACGGCAGAAGTGCGGGGTTTGAAGCGGTCCACAGGGGCCTCCTGCTCGGCCGACGGCAGCGACCGCGATCCCGGTCGCCATGATTCAACTATGCACAGTAGTAGGTGGCGGTTGGAGGCGGTAGCGGTGGGCTGATTGGGTCCCGGCAGCTACTTCGAAGCGGCCTGATAGCAGGAGCAAAGGGCGCTCGAAGCGACTCGGGTCATGCACGGATTTGTCACCCTGTCAACCCCTGCTCTTCACCGACTGTGCCCCTGACCTGCATCGTTGATCCACGCCTGTCTGAGCCTCGTGCTAACATTGAGTTGTGAAAGGGGCTCGTATCTGATGATTTTTAAGGTCGGAGACACCGTTGTCTATCCACACCACGGTGCTGCGTTGATCGAGGCGATCGAAACCCGGACCATCAAAGGCGAACAAAAGGAATACCTCGTCTTGAAGGTTGCCCAGGGCGATCTCACCGTTCGAGTTCCTGCTGATAATGCCGAGTATGTCGGTGTGCGCGACGTTGTAGGGCAGGAAGGCCTGGACAAGGTCTTCCAGGTGCTTCGCGCCCCGCACACCGAAGAGCCGACCAACTGGTCGCGCCGGTACAAGGCCAACCTCGAGAAGTTGGCCTCCGGCGACGTGAACAAGGTTGCCGAGGTCGTTCGTGACCTGTGGCGTCGGGACCAGGAGCGGGGCCTGTCCGCAGGCGAGAAGCGGATGCTGGCCAAGGCGCGGCAAATCCTGGTCGGCGAGCTCGCGCTTGCCGAGAACACGGACGACGACCGCGCGGCAATCATCCTCGATGAGGTCCTGGCCGCCGCGTCCTGAAGGACATGATGTCGGCGATGAGCGCTTGCGCGAAGAGCAATTGACTCTGCCGCGCGTTGGGCTCGGCACCGACGTACATCCAATCCAGGCCGGTAGGCCGTGTTGGCTGTTGTGCCTGCTATTTGTCGACGCCGACGGCTGCGCAGGCCATTCCGACGGCGACGTCGCCGCACATGCGCTCTGTGACGCGCTGCTTTCGGCAGCGGGACTGGGCGACATCGGCGACGTGTTCGGCACCGACCGGGACGAATGGGGCGGTGTCAGCGGTGCGGACATGCTGCGACACGTGCGCGGAATGCTGACGGCCGAGGGCTACCGCGTCGGAAACGCGACGGTCCAGGTCATCGGCAACCGGCCGAAGGTCGGTCCGCGGCGTGCAGAGGCGCAGAAGGTGCTCTCGGAGCTGCTGGACGCGCCGGTTTCGGTATCGGCGACCACCACCGACGGCCTTGGGCTCACTGGCCGCGGCGAAGGTTTGGCCGCGATAGCGACCGCTCTTCTCGTGCCGATGGCCAATCCGCCTGAATAGTGCCGGTAAGCTGGCCCGTCGTGACCGATCGCGCCGCCCCCATGCGGCTCCACGACACCATGGCCGGTGCCGTGCGCGATTTTGAGCCGCTGCGACCCGACCACGTCTCGATCTACCTGTGCGGTGCCACGGTGCAGGGCCTGCCCCACATCGGGCACGTCCGCAGCGGCGTGGCGTTCGACATCCTGCGGCGATGGCTGATGGCAAAGGGCTTCGACGTCGCATTCATCCGCAACGTCACCGACATCGACGACAAGATCCTCAACAAGGCCGCCGATGCGGGCAGGCCGTGGTGGGAATGGGCCGCCACCTTCGAGCGGGCCTTTACGGCCGCCTACGACGCTCTGGGGGTGCTTCCACCGTCGGCTGAGCCGCGCGCCACCGGTCACATCACGCAGATCATCGAGCTGATCGAGCAACTGATCGAGCGCGGCCACGCCTACACCGGTGGCGGCGACGTCTACTTCAACGTGCAGAGCCTGCTGCCCGTGCCCGGCTACGGGAAACTGTCCGGCCACAAGATCGACGACGTGCACCAGGGCGAAGGCGTCGCGACGGGTAAGCGCGACCAACGCGACTTCACGCTGTGGAAGGGCGCCAAACCGGGCGAGCCGTCCTGGCCTACGCCGTGGGGCCGCGGTCGGCCCGGCTGGCACACCGAGTGTGTCGCGATGTGCGAGGCCTATCTCGGTCCCGAGTTCGACATCCACGCCGGCGGCATGGACTTGATCTTCCCGCACCACGAGAACGAGATCGCCCAGGCAGAAGCCGTCGGCGACCCGTTCGCCCGGTACTGGCTGCACAACGGTTGGGTCACCATGGGGGGGGAGAAGATGAGCAAGTCGCTTGGCAACGTGCTCGCGATTCCTGCTGTGCTTCAACGGGTTCGGCCCGCCGAGCTGCGCTACTACCTGGGCAGCGCGCACTACAGGTCGATGCTTGAGTTCTCCGAGGCCGCCCTTCAGGATGCGGTCAAGGCTTATGCCGGTATCGAAGACTTCTTGCACCGGGTGCGTAACCGGGTCGGCGCGGTGGTGCCTGGCGAATGGACACCGAAGTTCGCCGCGGCACTCGACGATGACCTGTCGGTGCCGATCGCGCTCGCCGAAGTGCACGCCGCTCGGGCTGAAGGCAACCGCGCACTCGACGCGGGCGACCACGAAACCGCGCTGGCGCAAGCGATGTCGATCCGGGCGATGACGGGCATCCTCGGCTGCGACCCACTCGACGAGCGGTGGGAGTCGCACGACGAGACGTCGGCCGCGATGGCCGCCGTCGATGTACTCGTGCGAGCCGAAGTGCAGCGCCGCGAGGACGCACGGACGCGAAGGGACTGGGCGGAAGCCGACGCGATCCGCGACCGGCTCAAGGAGGCAGGCATCGACGTCACCGACACCGGCGACGGCCCGCAGTGGGCGCTGTTGGACGGATACACGAAGTAGATGCCAGGAAACTCACGGCGCCGGGGTGCGATTCGCAAATCCGGCACGAAGAAGGGGCCGACCGTCGGGTCCGGCGGTGTCCGTCGTCGCGGCCTTGAAGGCAGGGGTGCCACCCCTCCCGCGCATATGCGGCCCAACCATCCCGCGGCGAAGCGGGCCAAGCCACAGCAGCAGCAGCGGCGGCCTGCCCGTAAGACCGACGACACCGAGGTGGTGCTTGGCCGCAATCCCGTGCTGGAGTGCTTGCGGGCCCGCGTGCCCGCAACGGCGCTGTTCGTCGCGCTTGGCGCCGAGGCTGATGAGAGACTCACCGAATCCGTAAGACTGGCAGCCGATTCGGGCATCTCGATCCTCGAAGTGCCTCGCCACGATCTGGATCGCATCGCTGCCAACGGGCTGCATCAGGGCATCGCGCTACAGGTGCCGCCATATCAGTACGCGCATCCCGACGACCTGTTGGCGGTCGTAAAGAAGGACAGCACACCCGCACTGCTGGTGGCGTTGGACAACATCTCCGATCCCCGCAACCTCGGCGCGATCGTGCGCTCGGTCGCCGCGTTCGGCGGCCACGGTGTGCTGATTCCGCAGCGCCGGTCGGCGTCGGTCACCGCGGTGGCGTGGCGAACGAGTGCAGGCGCGGCCGCCAGGGTTCCGGTGTCAAGGGCACCGAATCTCACTCGGGCGCTCAAGAATTGGGCCGATGCCGGCCTCCAGGTGATCGGCCTTGACACCGATGGGGACACCACCGTCGACGAGTTTGAAGGCACCGGCCCGCTCGTGTTGGTGGTCGGTTCGGAGGGTAAGGGACTGTCGCGGCTCGTGCGCGAGAACTGCGACGCCGTGGTGTCCATCCCGATGGCGGGGCCGACGGAGTCGTTGAACGCATCGGTGGCAGCAGGCGTGGTGCTGGCCGAAATCGCCCGCCAGCGACGAGGTTAACCGTCGCGGCGCGGCCGCATCAACGTGAACTTGTCGACCGGTGTCACTTCACCGAACGGCCCGTTGACCGCGAAGTACGTGGCGGCGATCGTCGTGTTGCCTCCCGGCTGCCCCGGGTCGACGTCGAACGCGACAAAGCCGCAGGGATTGTCCCGGTCACGGAACACCGACCACGGTGCGGCCTCCTGGACATACCGCGGCGTCTTCTGCCCAGTCTTGGGATCGACGTCTCCGACGCCCATCAGGACCTGGCACCTCGGTTCGGGAAAGAGCAACTTGTTCGACGGGATCGACGTGCCCCCACCGCCGATGACCAGGTGAACCGTGCCCTTGCTGGTGTCGATGTGATCGGGTTGCGCGTCGACCGGGCTCGGCGTGAGCGTGTCGGTCGGCAGGGTGCCGCGAACCGCGTGGGTACGTTCGTAGTGATGCTCGTGTCCGCACACCACGAGGTCGACGCCGAAGCGGTCGAAGAGCGGCAGCCAGTTCTCCCGGATGCCCAGGTCCGCGCCGTTGGTGCGCTCGCCCGTCGACACCGCAGTCTGATGCATGCAAACCACGATCCAGTCGATGCCATCGTCATTTCGGGTTCTTTCGAGTTCCTGCTCCAGCCAACGCTTTTGGGCACCGCCGGAGTAGCCGCGAACATACGAATTGCCGCCGTCCTGGTAGCACACGTCGTCATTGGCCAGGCTGATCACCCTGACCGACCCGGCGGTGAACGCGTACCACAAGCCTCGCAACTCCGAATCTGAGCCGGAGTCCGGCAGCGAGAAGTAGGCCTGGTAGGCGCCATAACCGATCGGGCCGTTGCCCAGCTCGTTCTCGTGGTTTCCCGCCGCGGGCATCCACGGCCGGTAGCGCGCCGACCTGGAATTGTTCTCGAACCAGTCCGACCACGTCCTGACACGGTCGTGAGACAAGTTGGCATAGCACAGATCGCCGTTGACCAGGTGGAACAATGGGGAGACGCGCTCAACCGCGGTGGTGATGTCGCCCGCCGACGGCGACCCGGCGTTGTCGCTGCCGAATGCGCTGGCGACCATGGCGTCCAGCGCCGGGGTGGACTGGTCGCCGAAGCTTGTGAAGCGCAGCGGGGCGCGACCGCGCGGCGCTGTCCGCACCGTGCCCACCTCAGGACTGGCGCCGTCGTGCACCGCGGCGTAAACGTAGTCGGAATCCGGGGCGAGGCCAGTCAACTTTGTGTGATGGACGCGGATCTCGGTGTGGGAGGCGGCGTCGCGATACGTCACCGTCTCCGCGGCGAAGGTACGGCCGACACCGTCGTCGGGCGTGCCCACCATGACGCGGGGATTGTTCACCGCTGCTGCGGTGTGCCAGGACACCACCACCTCGGATGCCGCGTCGGAGCCGTACTGCAGATGCAGCCCGTTGACCGGTGGCGCGCCGCTGCGGTCAGCCCGCTGCCACAGAGTCGGACCAGGGCGGTCGGCGGTGACTAGCCCGGCGATACCCGCTCCGACCCCTGCGCCGACGATCGCCGACGTGCCACCGACGATCAGCGTCCTGCGGCTCACATCCATGGTGTTCAGACGATACTGGTCAACGCTGAGTACTTCGGCTCGATACCTGCCCCAGGGGTTGCCCGGCGAATCCG
>JAVXWV010000537.1:0-4532 GCA_032230775.1 Mycobacterium sp.
GCCGGGCGGCAACTCGGAGCGTGCAGGCGCCGGTGTGAGCGGGCGGCTCGGCGAGCCACTGCGCCTCGCGACGGCCGCACCCGCGATCGCCTGCGGGATCGGTGGCAGCACCCGCAGCAGGTCGTTGAACTGGCGCACGGTGCGCAGACCCTCGTCCCACTGGGCACGGGTGCTGGTCACGGGCATCGACACCAGGGTCCAGTTCTGCTCGTTCCACATGATCTCGGCGCAGTCGGGCGCCGTGTGCGCGAACGTCACCATCCGCCGGTCGCAGGCCCGTCGTGCGGCGTCGAGGTTGGTGGAGTACACCATCCGCGGGCCGATCGCGCCGAGCAGCCAGATGTCGTTCTCCCGCGGCTCCTTGATGCCCTTCAGGCGCAAGTCGACGACGACGTTCGTGCCGACCTTGCGGTGCAGCGCGATGACCGTCGCGACGTCTTCGAGGTCGAAGATGAACACGGCCTCGCCGCGGATCTGCCCGAGCACCACATTCTTGGCGCTCACGTCGCCGACGGTGGACATCACGCCGCGCTTCCAGCGCTTGAGGATGTCGCGCGATTCGTGCTCGTAGTCAAAGCCGTGCGACTTCGCCCACGACTTGCGGCGACGGCCCAGCCCGCGTCGACGGTCGATGTCGACGTACAGCAACACCGCCGCACCCACGAAACAGAGTGCGGACAGCGTGAACCAGAGGGGAACCATCGCGCCCTAGCCTACTTGGAGGTGGCGATTAATCCCGAACTCGACGAGATCACGGTCACATCTCAGCCCGGGACCAGCAGCTCACCGCCGCGAGCTCGAGTATTTCGGAACGGTCGGCTGGCAGGATGAACCCTGAGTCGATCGTACGGTCGAGCGCCTCGGTGAATCGCACGAGGTACTCGCCAGAACCGCCCGGATACAGGGCGCTCAGCGCCGCGGTGTCGAACAGCTCGCCGGAGCCGAACAGGAACGACATGGGGCTCTCCTGGGGTGCGATGCCCGAAGTCTTCGCGATCGGGACATCGACCCACGGGGTGCGGACACCGCCCGTCGCAATCCCATTCGCGTCGAGGCCGAGCCGCGGCGGGTCCTCGTCGGTCAAGGCGATCGGTTGCCCGGCCGGTGCGGGTTGGCCGGTTCGAACCCAGGCGTTCAGCGCCGCGATGGCTGCTTGCAGGACGTAGTGGTGCTGTGGGGCGAAATTGATGCAGTACGACAGTTGCGTGCCCATCAACTCATTCGTCGGCGCATACGCCGCCACGATGTCGTCGAGTGGCGCGGATCCGGTGTCGATGAACCCGACGCGGATGGTGTAGTTGTCCGCGTGGGCGGTGCCGGGAATCTCCCACGCCCTGAAGAGTTCATTGTCGGGACGTCTCGCCGAGTGGTATCCCGTGCGCCCGCCGCCGATCAGGTCGGTTTCGGTGATGACCGTCATGGTCGGGACGCGCAAGTCGGGCCGGAACGGTACGGCATCTACGGCGTCTGGCTTCGCGTCGAACACGCTGGATCCGTCGAGTGGCGCTGCAGGCCCAAATCGAGAATGGACGAGGAAGCCGTCGTAGACCCCGGCGAGCGGATCGACATCGTTGACGTAGGTCGTCAGATAGGCGGCCGATTGTGACTCGCCAACGGCGAGAACGGCTTTCGGCTCGAGCCTGCCCAGAAGACCATTGCTGACAACCGACCCAACCTGCGAGAAGATGTCGTAGGCGAAGGCGTCGCCGGGGTGGACGAGTCCCGAATACCGTTGCGGATCCTGGGCCTTGAGCGACATGTCGGCGCCGACGAGGCTCACTCCGCCCTCGACCCCCACCCGTTGCGCCGAGACCGCGACATAGGCGTAGCCCTTCCGCGCGATCTCGCGATGAGCCATGAACCAGACGGCGGGTGCATCGATGCCTCCGCTGACATTGAGCCACTCGACGATGACCGTTCCGTTGAACGCGGCGTGGTCCGTCGGTGTCAGAACCACGACGCGCGTTTTGTAGTCCGCCTGATCCCCTGTTGTCTGCAACGACGCCGTCCCCGAGACGAAGAACTCCTCAGCCCGATAGCCGAGGGCGTCCGCCTCGTAGGCGCCGAGAAGGAGATTTGGCTTGCCAGAAACTGCCAAGACGGGCGTGGTCACCATTTATCGATACCACGCCCGTCAGCTCAATTAGCGTCTGTCCATGCCCTACGACGACTACCAGCTCCTACGTATCGCGGTGGACCGCGGCATATGTCGCGCCACGATCGACAACCCGCCGATCAATCTGCTCGACCTCGGTCTCATCGGTGAACTGGGTCGGTTCTCCGCCGAAGTGGCCGCGGACGACGCGGTGCGCGTTGTGGTCGTCGACTCGGCCGACCCTGAGTTCTTCGTCGCACATGCGGACATCACCCTGATTCAGCAGCTGCCCACGGACGACACCGCACTGCACGACGACCTGTCGCCGTTCGACGCCGTCGTCGACGCATTCCGCACCATGCCGAAGGCGACGATCGCCGTGATCGAAGGCATCGCGCGCGGTGGCGGCAGCGAATTGGTGATGGCGTTCGACATGCGCTTCGCCGCGCTAGGCAAGGCGCTGCTGGCCCAACCGGAGGTAGCGGTCGGCATCATTCCCGGCGGTGGCGGGACGCAGCGGTTGCCACGGCTCGTCGGCCGTGCCCGCGCGTTGGAGGTCATCCTCGGCTGTATCGACATCGACGCGGCCACGGCCGACGCGTGGGGTTACGTCAACCGTGCGCTGGAGCCTGAGCAGCTTCGCCCATTCGTCGACACCCTGGCGGCGCGCATCGCGTCGTTCCCGCCCGAGACGGTGGCCGCGGCCAAGCGCTCGGTGGACGCCGCCGTCGGCGATCTGCTGCCTGGCCTGTGCATCGAGGACCAACTGTTCCGCGAAACGCTCACGGGTCCGGCAGCCGCTGAACGCATGCGGGCGTTCATGGATAACGGCGGCCAGACCCGTGAGATCGAGGCAAGCGAGTGGCAGCTGGAGCTGCTCATCCCAGAACCAGGGAGTCCCCGTCCACGCTGACGTTGACCGGCACGACGTCACCGTCGTGTACCTCGCCTGACAACAGCATCTTGGCCAGCTGGTCGCCGATGGCCTGCTGAATCAGCCGTCGAAGCGGCCGGGCGCCGTAGAGCGGGTCGAACCCGCGGTCGGCCAGCCACTTCTTGGCGGGCAGCGACACCTCGAGGGTGAGCCGTCGCCCGGCCAACCGCTTATCCAGCTGGGACAGCTGGATATCAACAATCTGCACCAGCTCGTCGGGGTTGAGCGGATCGAACACGATCACGTCGTCGAGGCGGTTGATGAACTCCGGCTTGAACGCCGAGCGCACCGCCGCCATCACCTGCTCTTCCGTCCCGCCTGCACCCAGGTTGGACGTCAGGATCAGGATCGTGTTGCGGAAGTCGACCGTGCGGCCCTGACCGTCGGTCAACCGACCCTCGTCGAGGACAGCGAGCAGCACGTCGAACACGTCCGGATGGGCCTTCTCGATCTCGTCGAACAGGATCACCGTGTACGGCCGCCGTCGCACGGCCTCGGTCAGCTGACCACCCTGGTCGTAGCCGATATAGCCGGGTGGCGCACCGACTAGGCGGGCGACGGAGTGCTTCTCGCCGTACTCGCTCATGTCGATGCGGACCATCGCGTGCTCGTCGTCAAACAGGAACTCCGCCAACGCCTTTGCCAACTCGGTCTTGCCGACGCCGGTCGGCCCGAGGAACATGAACGAGCCCGTCGGACGGTTGGGGTCAGCAATGCCGGCACGGCTGCGGCGCACGGCATCAGAGACGGCCTGCACGGCCTTCTTCTGGCCGACGACGCGCTTGCCGAGCTCGTCCTCCATGCGCAGCAGCTTGGCGGTCTCACCCTCGAGCATCCGGCCTGCCGGGATGCCGGTCCACGCCGACACCACATCGGCGATGTCGTCGGGCCCGACCTCTTCCTTGAGCATGACGTCCTCGCGGGCCTCGGCCTGTGGCAGCGCCGCGTCGAGCTTCTTCTCCAGCTCGGGGATGCGGCCGTAGCGCAGCTCGGCGGCCTTGGCCAGGTCACCGTCGCGCTCGGCCCGGTCGGCCTCACCGCGCAACGTGTCCAGCTGCTCCTTGAGTTCACGGACGATGTCGATGGCGCTCTTTTCGTTCTGCCAACGGGTGGTGAGCTCCGCGAGCTTCTCCTTGTGGTCGGCGAGCTCGGCGCGCAGCTTCTCCAGCCGGTCCACCGACGCGGCGTCCTCCTCCTTGGCCAGCGCCATCTCCTCGATCTCGAGGCGGCGCACGATGCGCTCGACCTCGTCGATCTCGACGGGCCGGGAGTCGATCTCCATGCGTAGCCGTGATCCGGCCTCGTCGACCAGGTCGATGGCCTTGTCCGGCAGGAACCGGGACGTGATGTAGCGATCGGACAGCGTGGCCGCCGCGACCAGCGCGCCATCGGAGATCTGCACCTTGTGATGGGCCTCGTACCGACCGGCCAATCCCCGCAGGATGCCGATCGTGTCCTCGACCGACGGCTCGCCGACCAGCACCTGCTGGAAGCGCCGCTCCA
>JAVXWV010000554.1:0-5959 GCA_032230775.1 Mycobacterium sp.
TCACACAGGCCGAGCAACATGCTCGCCATCTCGTCGGTCGTGTACGTCGTCACCCCCGCTTCCTCGACCGCACCGACGATCGCATCGTTGTGGCCCATCAGCCCGGTGCCCTTGGTCCAGCCGATCAGCGCGTGCGCCAACGAAACTCGCTGCGCCCACGACGACTCGGCCTTCCACCGAGACACCACCGCGTCGAGCGCGGACTTCGCTTCGCCGTAGGCGCCGTCGCCGCCGAACATGCCGCGGTTCGGTGAGCCTGGCAGCACGACATGCAGCCGTGCGGCGATGTCACGTTCCACGCCGATGTGTGATAGGCCGCCGATCAGCCGCTGCACGGCCCACAACAGCACCTTCATCTCCATCTCGGCGCGCGACCCGGCGTCCGACAGATCGCCTGCCACCCGCGGTGCCGCGAACGGGAACAGCAGTGTCGGCGTCTGTGCGTCCTTGAGGTGAATCGACTGCGGCCCAAGGCTTTCCGTCTGCTCGTTGCCGACCCACTCGACCAGCGCGTCGATGTCGGTGTATGACGCCATGTTGGCGGGCACCACCCACAGCTTCGCGTCGAAGCGCGCGTTGTCGCGGTACAGGTTGCGGTAGAACGCCAACCGGTCGTCGTCGAGCCTGGATGTGGTCGCGATGACGGTCGCACCGCCGTCGAGCAACTGCGCCGCCACCGACGCGGCAATGGATCCCTTGGATGCGCCGGTGACGACCGCGACCTCGTCGGTGTAGCGGCCCTTGCTTGGGTTCTCCGCGCCCGCCGCGGCACGCCCGTACACCGAGGCGTGGATGTTGCGACCCGCGGCCAGGGCCTTGCCCTGCCACCAGGTGGCCTGCGTGCCGACAATGTGTCCGGCGCCCTCGAACCGCTCCGAGAGGCGCGGCCAGTCGGCGTCAATCTCGCTCTCGTCGAGCAGCCACAGCTTGGCCAGGTCCTCGCGGGCGCTGGCCCAGCGGTCGTCGAACAACACCGCCTTACGGCCGTCGAACACGGGAGCCACCAAACGCGGCCAGTCCGAACCGAGTTCGGCGGTGACTAGGTCGATGAGCTCGGCGTCAGTCGAGGAGGCAGGGGTGACCGGGTTATCCAAGCCGAGCTGGCCAAGGATCAGCCTGGCCGCGGACGCCAGCACGCCGTTGCGGCCGGTGACCTGTTCGGCGAACTCACCAAGCGCGGCGGAGTCCACCACGCCGCCGCCGCCACCGGCAGCCGACGGCAGCGACACCGCGACACCCTGGCGCGCGCCCACCGCCGCGACTGCGGCGTCGATGACCTTGTCGACAGTCGCCGCGTCGGCGAGCGCACCGTCGTGTAGACCGCCCAAGCCTCCGCCGCGGACGCTGGAGCCCTCGCGGGTGCCAAGGGCCACCTCGACCGTCACGTGCTTGACCCAGCCGTCACCGAGTTCCCACGTCTTCTTGACGCGTTCGGCGATGTACGCAGGACGCTTGCCGGACGGGCCGAGCACCGTGCGCAGCTGGTCGTTGATCGCGTCGGAAAGCACTGGCCCGTAAGGCTTGTAGGTCCTCGCCAGCTTAGTGACCTGTCCCTTCAGCCCGGCCAGGTCCGCCTCGGCCGCACCGTCGATGGCACCGAGGTTGAGCTCGGAGCCGAGGTCCACCAGCAGCTGATTGCGTCGCGACGACGCGCCGTCGGTGATCGACTCGATCGAGTCAAGCGCCTCGATCTGCTCGATGCGCATCTTCGCCGACAACGCGATCAGCGCCATGGTGGCGTCGGCTGCGTTGTAGCCGAGGTCGTCCGGTCGCGGAGCGCCTGCGGGCGCGACATTGGGGCTGGGCCCGCCGCTCATCACGGCGGGCGCCGGGTCCGCGGGTGCAGCCGCCTCGACGGCCGCCGCCTCTGCGGCAGGCGCTGGCGTGTCGTCCTCTTCCAAATCCGGCTCTGGATCGGCGTCGGTGGCGAACAGCACCGCGGCGTCGCGCTCCGAGTTGAGCACTTCGGTTGTGTTGTGCGAATACTCGGGCAGCTTGAGTGTGTTGGTCGCAAGCCCCGCGACGGTCGGCATGGACTTCACGCCGATCTCGACGAACCGCTCGATGCCGAGTCCGCCTGCGGCCTCCTCGATGAAGAGCAGATCCTGGGTTTCGATCCAGCGCACCGGGCTGGCGAACTGCCAGGCGAGCAACTCGATGACGACCTTGCGGCACAGCTCGCGCGGCTTCTCGTTCCGCCACGTGTCGTAGTCCGCGAGGATCTCGTCGAGCGGCTCGGCCGGAACCAGGTCCCGGATCTCCTGGATGAAGTCGCGGTCCAGAGTGAACGGGCGCGGCACCAGGTTCGGGATGTACTTGCCGATGAGCAGGTCGGGATCGGCGTCGCGCGGCATGACGCGCTCCAGGGAGCGGCGGAAGTCGGCAACGCCGACACGCAGCACCGACGAGTGGAATGGCACATCGATGCCGGGAACGAGGATGAACGACCGCTTGCCGCCGCTGATTTCGCGACGCTTCTCGACCTCTTCCTCCAGCACCTCCAGGCCGCGCACGGTGCCTGCGATGGCGTACTGCGAGCCGCGCAGGTTGAAGTTCACGATCTGCAGAAACTCACCCGTGCGCTCGGAGATGCCGTCGATGAAGGCAGGCACGTCGTCGTCGTCGAGATCTATCTGCGACGGCCTGATCGCGGCCAGCCGGTAGTTGGACCGGCCAAGGTGGTCGCGCGGCACGATGTCGTGCATCTTGCTGCCGCGGTGGAACACGACCTCCAGCAGCGCGTCCAGTTCATACACACCGGACACGCATGCCAGCGCCGTGTACTCACCGACGGAGTGGCCGCAGGCGATCGCGCCCTCGACGAACGCGCCCTGCTCACGCATCTCGGCCACCTGCGCGGCGGCCACGGTCGCCATTGCGACCTGGGTGAACTGCGTCAGGAAGAGCACGCCATCGGGGTGGTGGTAGTGCACGCCGCTGGCGATCAGGCTTGTCGGGTTGTCACGCACGACGTGCAGCACCGAGAAGCCCAGCGTCTCGCGAGTGAACTTGTCGGCGGTGTCCCACACCTTGCGGGCGGCCTTGGACCGGGCGCGTACCTCCATGCCCATGCCCTTGTTCTGGATGCCCTGCCCAGGGAACGCGTACACCGTCTTCGGCGCGGCCAACTGCGCGGTCGCCGACATCACGAGATCGGAGCCAACGCGCGCGGCAACTTCGACAATCTCTGCGCCGCGGTCGATTCCGACGCGGTCGACCCGGAAGTCGATCTCGTCGCCGGGCTGCACCATGCCGAGGAAGCGCGATGTCCAGCCGACCACCCGGGCGGGCGGGGCCGGCTTGCCGTCGGTCGCGGCGACAACGTGCTGGGCAGCCGCCGACAGCCACATGCCGTGAACGATCGGCGATTTCAGCCCGGCCAGCAGGGCGGCGGCGCGGTCGGTGTGGATCGGGTTGTGATCACCGGAGACCACCGCGAACGCACTCATGTCCGTTGGCGCCGTGACGGTGACATCGCGGCGACGACGACGCGGCGTGTCTGTCGCGTTGTCGGTCATCGCACCACCTGCGCGCGGCGGGTCGACGAGTTCGGCCGCACCGGTGCGGCCGCGAATCGCGAAGCGCTCCTCCAGTTTGGCGAGCACTCGGCCGCCGGCAGCTTGATTTTCGCTGATCGTCACCTCGACAGGGATGACCCGCCCGTACTCGGTGTCCGTGGCCTCGGAAGCCGTTGCGGTGACTGTTAATTCGGCGTGTGTCTTCGGCATTGGGCTGAGCAGATGCGCCGCGTGATCCAGGTGGACCAGGCTCAGCAGACCCTCGACAACCGGGAAGCCGTCGGCGGTGACCGCCGAGCCGATGACCGAGAAGACCGCGGGCCAGCAGTGGCCGACGAGCGCGTCGGGCACCAGGGTGAGGCCAGGAGCCAACGGGGCGCCGAACGTCGCGGTCACACCGGTGTGGTCGGCGAGGTGCTCGGGATCCCAGCCGACGGTGACCGTTGCGGTGTTGTCGCGCACGGCGGGCAGGGAGTCGGGGCCGTCAACGCCTGCCGCGATGGCCAGCACGGACCGCATCGCGGACGACGCGTCCTCGACCGTGACCACCGGCATGCCGCCGTCGACGGTGCAAGACGGCAACGTGAATCGGATGTCGATCCAGATGTCTGAAAGCGGGACGCTCAGCGTCACAACGCCGTCGGCGTTCAGCTCGAGCCGCGCACCCGTGGATGGGTGTGTGGCGCTGCGGTTTTCGTTGGCCTGCCACTCGTCGGGCGCACCGATGCGGTGCACCGGGTTGATGGCGATGCGGCCTGCCCACGACACGTCGGGCGAGTCGAGCACGACGGCGAGCGGCCCGACGACGTCGGCGCGGGCCTGGCGGCGGGATACTACCGGCGCCGGCTGCGTGCCCGATGCCAGCACCTCGTCGATCGAGGCCTGCTCGAAGCGGTCCAGCAACTCACCGACAGGCTCGTCGACGCGGGTGATGCCGGCGACCGACTGGGTGCCGGGGATGATGCACACCTGGTCGGCGGCATACCGCGCGTCGTGGGCCTGCCACAGTGAGTCGCTGCGCCACCAGCGCCGGACGTCCTTGTCGATGACGGGCACGAAGTTGACCGGCTTGCCCATCGTCTTGCACAGCGTGATGAAGAACGGCACATCGGCTGGGTGCAGCTTGAGTGTCTCAGCGCCGGGGTAGCGCGCCAGCAGCGCAGCGATCGCACGATCTGGCTGCTCCAGCAACGCCTCGTCCGCGAATAGTGTGTCGATCGAGCCCGAATCCTGTTGGTGCAGACGGGCTTCCGCGCGCTTGAGCATCTCGGCGAACCGGTCCCGCCAGGTGTCGGCGATCCACGGGCTATCGGGTGAGGCGGTGTCGGCGGTGGTGTCGCCATCGCCGATCGTCAACTCGACGTAGCGCTGCAACCACTGCAGGTAGGTCATGTCCCCGACGTCGCCGAAGTACGGCTTGGCGGTACCGGCCATCGCCGCGACGAGCTCCTCGCGACGGGCCGCAACGGCCTCGGCGTCGCCGGCCACCTCGTCGAGTAGCTGGCCGCACCGCGACGCAGCATTGTCGATCTCGTGGATGTCGGCGCCGAGCTGGCTGCGGCTGGAAGCCATGCCGCCCTTGGCTTTTCCGGCACTGATCCAATGGTCGGTGCCGTTGGTCTCGACCAGCATCTGCTTGACCGCTGGCGATGTGGTCGACTCCTTGGTCGCCATCGCAGCGGTGCCGACCAGGATGCCGTCCACCGGCATGGCCGGGAAACCGTACTCCTCGGCCCAGCGACCGGACAGGTACTCGGCCGCCCGCTCCGGGGTGCCGATGCCGCCGCCGACGCAGACGGTGATGTTGGGAAGCTTGCGTAGCTCGGCATAGGTGGCCAGCAGCAGATCGTCGAGGTCCTCCCACGAGTGGTGACCGCCGGCCCGACCGCCCTCTATGTGCACGATCACGTCCTTGCCGGGCACCTCGGTGGCGATCTTGATGACCGACTTGATCTGGTCGATGGTGCCGGGCTTGAACACCACGTTGCTGATGCCGACGCCGTTGAGTTCGTCGATCAGTTCGACGGCTTCCTCGAGATCGGGGATGCCCGCGCTGACAACAACGCCGTCGATCGGCGCACCGGACTGACGGGCCTTCTGCACCAACCGCTTTCCGCCCACCTGCAGCTTCCACAGGTACGGGTCGAGGAACAGCGTGTTGAACTGGACGGCACGGCCGGGCTCCAGCAGGCCGGTGAGTTCGGCTATGCGGTTCTCGAAGATCTCCTCGGTGACCTGACCGCCACCGGCCAACTCGGCCCAGTGGCCGGCGTTGGCGGCTGCGGCGACGATCTTGGCGTCGACGGTCGTCGGGGTCATGCCTGCGAGCAGGATCGGCGAGCGCCCGGTCAACCGGGTGAACTTGGTCGACAGCTTGACCGAGCCGTCGGGCAGCGTGACCGCCGTCGGCGCGTAGCTCGACCATGCCGGAGCCACCTCAG